>DATCKI010000051.1:0-6304 GCA_036562365.1 Bacteroidia bacterium
CCATAAATTCCTATAAAGTCGATTCCCCAATTTTTTAAGATTCTATGTGGTTGCGAATAATTTAAGTTATATTTTAAATTTAATCCAGAATTAACAGCAAGCCCAAAGTTTTTAAACTTAATCACATCGGTATTATTATAATTATAAGGAGTGATGAAATCATAATAAACCCAAGTATAATATTCTGGCAAAAATTCGTGTTTAATTCCAAATTTATCAGAATCAAAAAGTGGAAAAGATAAACTTACAAATGCTCTTTTTTCAGGCTTTAACGCATTTATTGATCCATCTGAATTAATAATTTCTGACCATGTAGGTTGACTAACAGATTGCCCAATATTAAAAACAACTTGCTTTAATCTACTGCCAAAGTATCTATATTCTAAATTTCCTGAACCTGTGATAGAATTCGATTTATGAACGTTCTTATAATCAAAATAGTTCATAATTACCTGACCAAATAAACGAACTATATGCTTGTTTCGAATCGAAAACTTGAAGCCAGTATTTACGAAAGTCTGCGATAATACTAAGTCTCCGGCAACCTTTAAACTACTATCGGATATGGCACGTTCCGAAAATTTCAATAACTGTTCTTGGTTTTCTATACCATAAAACCAGTCATATTCTTTTTCATTTTTTGAGTAGAAATTCAAGTTCCCATTATGTATAAATCCTAAATTAAACCCATCATCTTTCTTAATGCCATTGTTATTAATAGAGGTTCCATACGGATTAAAGGAAGAATTCCATCCACCAAAAATGATGCTATTATTTCTATATTTTTTAGATGCGTATTGATGAGTTAAACCTGCTTTTAATTGATTCTTTTCTAAATGAGCCAAAATATTTTTAGAATAGGCATTAGCTTGTTTAGGATTATTTGTCCAATCATTAATATTTTGCGCCCCTGGTAATCCCCATTTATTGTATGCATAATTTACATTTAATTCAAGGCCATTTTTATCATTAATCTTGTAAGTAGTTTGCAGAAATGCATTTTTTCTATTCAGAAATTCTAATTCCCTAAATCCTTTACTTTCTTTTTGAATAAATCCACCTCGTACACTTAACTTTTTATTTTTGAAAGAAAATTGTCCTCCATAACTCCTATACCCAAAAGAGCCTAATAAAATCTGAGTAGAAAACTCTAAAGAAGGGGAGCCAATTATAGAATCCTCTCTTAAATTAGCGTACATAGCACCTCCATTACCAGTTCCATAATTTTGGTTATAATATGAAAAGCTTAGCGTATTAAAATAGGGCTCAATAAACTCGAATTGAGTACTTCCATCAGGTAAAGTAATAGGTAATCCTTGACTATAAAACTTAACATTTCCGACTCCATAGGAACTTCGATAACCGCTACCTCTAACATTCAAAAAAGCGCTACCATCTAATCCTCTAGTTTCCCATCTTATTCCTGGTTCCATTTCAAAAAGTTCTTGAACTGATTTCTTATTAGTAGGTAAATGGTCAAATTTTTTATTTAATGATTTGTTAGATTTAAACTCTTCTTTTAAATAAATATATACCGTATCATTCTCCTTATAGGCATAATCAAATTCGTAATTTCTTGTTTCGGGTAACTGATTATCTTCGATATCTAAACTTAAAAATTGTATACTTTTTAGTTTACAAACCACATGAGCTTTGGCAAATCCACCAAGATCAGTTTGTAGTGTATCGTATTTATTAATAACAAGTTTAGATTTAATATTTCCTCCGCTCCAACCAGGATAAGTAATCTTCAAAACACAGGCATCTTCTTGTCCAAACATTACAGAGCGACAAGAGAGAAGTAGCAGAAGTATAAATACATAGTTTAAATTTTTCATTAATTTCTTGTATTTTTGGGCAATTGCTCAGCATGAAAACAATTATATCGAATATAGGAATTATTGACATAATAGACCTAGCGCTTGTATCATTTTTATTATATCAATTTTATAAATTGATAAAAGGAACTGCTGCCCTTAATATCTTTTTTGGGATACTATCAATCTATATATTTTACCTACTAACTAAATACTTTGAATTACGTTTATTAAGTGGATTATTAGAACAGTTCTTCAATTTTGGAGTACTAATCATGGTCATAGTATTTCAACAAGAAATTAGGAGGTTCTTATTAGTTATAGGTAAAAGTGGGCTAGGGGACTTACCGACCCAGCTAAAAAGATTTCTAAAAATCCGTAGTAATGAGGCTTCACTATCATTAAAATGGATAGAATTAGAAAAAGCTATTATGCACATGTCAGCATCTAAAACTGGGGCACTAATAATATTATCAGATAAAAACGACGTAAAATCATTTGAAGGAACTGGTGTTAAATTAAATGCAGAATTAACATCAGAATTATTAGAAAATATATTCTTTAAAAACTCCCCATTACACGATGGAGCAGTTTATGTTTTGGGTACAAAATTGAAAGAAGCAAAAATTGTCTTACCTTTGAGTGATTCAGCCGACTTACCATCTGATGCTGGTATGAGACACAGAGCTGCTTTGGGAGCTAGTGAACTTTTCGATGTATTTGTTATAGTAGTAAGCGAACAAACTGGAAATATAAGCTATGCTTATAAAGATAGACTTGTAAGAAATGTTAGTATAGAACTCCTGCGCAAAAGATATAAAGAATACAAAGAGCGTAAGCTTTAATTTTTTAAAGAATGGATATATCTTGGCAAGATATTTGTATATGGATTGTTTTTATTTTTGCAGTCTTATATCTTTTGAAAAGACTATTTAAAAAGAAGAAACCCAAAGATCCTAATTGTTCAAATTGTAAATAAAGCTATATGAAGAGAAAATTACTTCTTACTTTATTAGTATTGGTTTTGGGAGGCAATGTAATTGCACAAACTGATACAACTGTGAAAAATCCAGATTCTAATTGGAATAAATACTGGAAGTATTATTTCGATGGTGGAATCAATGCAAACCAGGCTTATTTTAGCGACTCTTGGAGAGGAGGAGGCGAAAGCTCTATCGCCCTTGGTGCTTACATCTTTACCAATATTCGCTTTAATAAAGATAAATGGTTCTGGGGTGCATACCTTAATACTCAATATGGTATGATGAAATACTTTAAACCAGGTACCAAATTGAGAAAAACTACCGACATGTTCCAAGTATATACTAAAGCGGAATACCGTTTCGCTAAATCTTGGAGAGTTTTTGCAAGTGCTCGTTTCGAAACTCAATATCAACCTGGTTATACCTATAGAACCGAAACACCGCTTGACCCTAACGAAATTCCATACGAAGTTATCGATCAAAAATTATCTAACTTCATGGCTCCTGGTTATACCTATGAAGACTTAGGTCTTGAATTTAAACCAGTTGATTATTTCTACGTTAATTTAGGTCTGATCTCTCTACGCCAAACCTATGTTATGGATACCACAATCGTTGCATCTGATAATAATAACGACGGTATTCCTGATCGTTTTGGCGTGGATCAAGGTTCTCGCTTTAGAAACCAATTCGGTTTTAGCGGAGAATTAGGCTTCGATAAAAACCTTCATAAAAATATTAACCTTAAATTTAAATACCGCTTCTTTAAAGATTACGACTTCGTTAAAGCATTTAATATGGTTCAACGTTTCGACGTTATCTTTAGCGCGAAAATTACAAAATTCATTAGTACAAACTTGACTTATACTATGTTGTTCGACAGAGACCAAGACGTACGTGTGCAACACGCCCAAGGTTTAACCATTGGATTTAAGTACGTTATGGGTACTAAAGAATAATTTTATTATATCCCGTTTTTAAAAGCTGTCTTAACAAGACAGCTTTTTTTATTTGTAATTATTTCGAATTATTTTAGGTTTGTTATATGGTTTTCAGTAGTGTTTTATTTCTGGTTTATTTCCTGCCTGTATTCCTGCTGGTATACCATATAGTACCTAAAAGATTTAAAAATTATATTTTCCTTTTTTTTAGCTTAATCTTCTACGCTTGGGGTGCGCCTGATTTCTTCTTTATCCTAATGCTTAGTATTGGTTTAGACTATGTTCTCGTTAGCCAAATTCACAAAGCGTCTAATCCTCATAAAGCTAAAGCTTTATTAAGTATAGTTTTTATAAAATCGCTCGGACTTCTATTCTACTTTAAATACTCCAATTTCTTTGTAGAAAATATTAACGAAATCCTTGGTCTTACAGGTGCTTTACCTATTCCATGGAAAAAGGTACTATTACCCATAGGTATATCTTTTTATACTTTTCAATCATTAACCTATGGAATGGATGTGTACAAAAAAAGACATGCACCACTTAAAAATATATTCGATTACTATTTGTATATAATGGCGTTCCCACAAATGATTGCCGGGCCCATTGTACAATTCCACCAAATTGCCGACTATCTTGTAGATAGGGAAGAAAAATATGTAGATAAAATTCAAGGTCTATTCCGCTTTTCTCTTGGTTTAGCTAAAAAAGTGCTTATAGCCAATCAACTTGCCGAATTCTCAAACTACGTTATTCAAACCGCATCACCCGATATGCCAGTAAATTATGCTTGGCTCGGGATGTTAGCTTATACCTTTCAAATTTATTTCGATTTCTCTGGCTATAGCGATATGGCCCTAGGTTTGGGTAAAATGTTAGGTTTACCTTTTCCTGAAAACTTCGATAACCCTTACACCTCTAAATCTATATCCGAATTTTGGCGACGTTGGCATATGACGCTCAATGCTTGGATGCGCGATTACCTCTATATTCCTCTTGGTGGAAATAAAAAAGGCTTAGCCAGAACCTACCTTAATTTATGGATAGTTTTTCTACTTTCTGGTTTATGGCATGGAGATTCATGGAACTTTGTTCTCTGGGGAGCTTTTCATGGATTTCTACTCGTAATTGAAAGATTATTTTTAGGTGAAATCTTAGCGAAATTACCTTCATTTATCAGTATTTTTTATACCTTTTTTATGGTGTTTCTAGGTTGGACCCTATTCTGTACAGAAGACTTAAAAACTTGGAAAGGAATTATCCTAGGTATGGGAAATTTTGACTATGTAAAAACCATTTACATCTCCAATAAATTTTATATAGCTTTAGCTTTTGCTAGCTTATTTGCTTTCTTTAATGTAAGTAAATGGGGTCAAAAAGTTCAAAACTTAGTATATTATCCTAATACTATTGGAATCGCATCTCTATCATTTAGAGTAATTTCTAGTATAATACTAGTTGTCTTCTGCTTGGCTCAATTAGCTGGTTCTTCCTTTAATCCATTTATTTATTATCGCTTTTAAAAATGGAAAGAATCGCTAAATACATATTCATTCTTCTCTTAATTGGAAGCTTTTTACCAATCTTCCAAGAGTTTACTAATTTCTTCAAATTAGAACCCGTTCGTGGATACTATATTGAAGTAGATAAACCTAAATGGAAATTTGAAAATTATCTGAATGGTAGTTTTACCTCACAAATGGATGAATATGTTAGAACGCATTTCGGGTTCTATCCAAGCTTTGTTAGAATTGATAATCAAATTGAATATTGGATATGTAAAAATGCCAAAGCTACTGGGGTTGTAATTGGTAAAAATGGATTTTTATATGAACATAATTATATAGATTCCTATTATGGTAACGACTTTGTAGGAACTGATTCTATCCGAACTTTGATTGAAAAATTAAGCCTAATACGAAAGGAATTAAACGAACAAAATAAAGATGTTTGGGTAATTTTATGCCCCGGTAAAGGTTATTTAGTTCCTGAAAATATTCCTGATAACAGACGACAAGAACATTTTAACACTACCAATTACGAGGTATATGCTAAAATGTTACCTGAATATAAAATTCCAACCCTCGACTTACAAAAAATATTCTTAGAAATAAAGTCGAAAAATAGAACTCCATTATTTTCAAAACATGGAACGCACTGGTCTGAGATGGGGGAGATGCTAGCTATGATTTTAACCGCAAAATTTGCACAAGAACAACTTAAAATGGAATTACCGCGTCCATATATTACAGATACTTATACATCTTGGCAACCTCACGGACGCGATTATGACATAGCGTATGGTATGAATTTAATGTTTCAATTAGAACCTCAACCACTTCCATATGCGAATTATGAGTATACTAAAAAGGAAACAGGACCTAAGAAGATATTAATTATTGGAGATAGTTTTTACTTTGGTCCATATGGTAAAAAATTTTCAAACTATACATTAGGTAATGGTGCCTTTTGGTATTATAATCAGGAGGAATATGTTTTAGGCTCTGAACCAATAAATCTAAAGAATATCCATAAAAAAGACCGTTGGGAAGAACATGATATT
>DATCKI010000061.1:0-3286 GCA_036562365.1 Bacteroidia bacterium
CAATGAGCTATCTCCATAACTCAAAAATCTATAATCATTCTCCATGGCCTCTGCATAAACTTTAGTCCAATCTTCTCCTATTAATGCAGATACTAAGAGTAATAAGGTAGATTTAGGCTGATGAAAATTCGTTATTATTCCACTTGCAATTCTATATGTATATCCAGGTTTTATATACAAAGCCGTTAATCCAGCCCACTCTTTTATCCCTCTTTTATCCATGGCCTTCAGCACATTTTCAAGGGCTTTTTCTTTAGAAATAGGGGTTTGGGTATATGCATCAGTTTGTTGTATTAAACATTCTGCATCGCAATTTTGTTCTAAAATACTCCCCAACCAATAAATAGATTCAATTAAACGGCAAGAAGTGGTTCCCACAGGAATAATGGGCCCCTGATGGGCTAATAAGTTTTCTATAAAATCGTATTGAAATACCATTTGCTCAAAATGCATGGTATGTTCATCGGCATTATCGGTTTTAACAGGCAGAAATGTTCCGGCCCCCACATGTAAGGTGGTAAATAAGGTTTTAAATCCCTTTTCTTTTAAATCCGAAAAAACTTCAGGGGTAAAATGAAGGCCTGCAGTAGGAGCCGCAACCGAACCTTTTAAACGTGAATATACTGTTTGGTAATTGTCCACGTCAGACTCTTCCCAATCGCGATTAATATATGGAGGAAGAGGAATTTTACCCACTTCGTTTAAAACTTCGGCAAAGCTTAATTCAGGATTATCCCAACTAAAAAGAACTTGATTTAAATCTCTATTATACCAAGTAGCTTTTAGAGTAAAAGAATCTAATTCCATACTAAGCACTCTAGATTCTTTCCACGATTTTCGGCCACCAATTAAACATGTAAAAGCCACATCCGAAGTAGTTGCTAGAGCAATAGGAGCACTAATGGTAGGATCGGCTGGGTTTAAAATAAATACTTCAATAACTTTTCCGGTGTCTGAAGTAAAATGAAGGCGCGCAGGAACTACACGTGTTTCGTTCAAAACCAATAAAGTATTATCTGGCAAAAAGCTTGTAATCTCTTTAAAATTAGAGTGGGTAATATAACCAGATTTGTATACTAAAAGTTTAGAATTATGACGTGGAGAAACTGGGAAATGAGCTATACGATTCTCAGGCAACTCATAGTCGAACGCATTCATTGAAATCATGGCGCAAAGGTATAAATTAAAGACAAGGCAACTTGCTTTGCAATAAAGGAAATAAAAAAGACCTACGATTCGAGTTGATTCGTAGGTCTGAAATTTTTATGTATCAAAAGTCCCTCTAAAGGACTAAATATTAGTCTTCTTTCGGGTGCTTAGTCATTTGGAACATCCACCAAAAAGTCATGGCAGTACCAATAACAATTAGGATGGTATTGAAGTGATGATTCATCAACCATTCGTAGCCTTTAAATGACCAAGAGAAAAAATTACCTATGGGTTCAAAAAACCAATTCATATCTATCAAGTTTCTTTTGTTTCTTTGTACAAATATAGATATAAAAATTTAATATAACCAAAAGTGAATAGTTTGCTTTTTCAAAATAAACTTATTGGATACATCACAGGAACTGCGCAGCTCTTAATCTTCTTTTTAGTGGGGGTATTTTTTAACGATTATACTCAAGAACACAGTAATATGATTGGCTGGGATATTCTAAATGTTCCAACTTGGTCGGTCTTCTCTAAAAATTTAGCGGCCTTTCTTTTAATACTTTTACAAGCTTTTTTCTTAGACATTCTCATTTCTTCTAAAAATATTTACGAGAGAAGCACTGGTCTCCCTTTCCTACTTTATACCTTATTTATGGGTGCACATCCTGCACTTAGATCTTTCTCCCCTGCACTAGTTGCGCTCACTTTTTTAATTGCATCTTGGGGTATTATTTTAAATATGTACCAACAAAAGAAAGCCATGTTTGCTTCTTTTAATGTAGGATTATTAACTACTATAGCTACCTTATTTTGGTTACCCGCAGCTGTTTTTCATCTATTTAACATTATTGCTGCAGCTGTAATCAGACCTGTTTCTTACAAAGATGCTATTGCTTTTATAATTGGTGGATTTATCCCTATCCTCTATATAAGTTGTTTTTATATTGCTTTACCATACGAATTTACGCAATACCCTAGTTTATTAATTAATAATATCCACGATTCTTTTAGTCCATACCGCTTTTCACCTGCTGTTTGGAGCTATGCTTCTGCAGTATTTATTTTACTAAACTTAAGCCTTTTAAACTTTTTCCAAAATGTAGGTCGACTCAAAATTATTTCTCGTCGCTTCATTACCATCTGCATTATAGTTCCTGTATTCCTCATTGCAGGCATATCATTGGCCGAAAATCCTAATGGTTCCCATTTCTCTGCAATTGCCGTTCCTTTCACCGTTCTTTTAGCACAAGCTATACTTGCACTTAATGACGAGAGAATTATTAAAATAGGCCTAATTACCATGTTTTTACTAATCCTATGGTTACAAATTGATTGGTATTTTGAAATCTCCTTCTCAATTTTAGGGTAAATCCCTTTCCTTTTATTACCTTTGAGCTCTAAAAAATTAAAAAATGAAGTTCGGTGTAATAACCTTCCCAGGTAGCAATTGTGATCACGATTTGATCTATGCTCTTGAAAAAATAGGCGGTAAACCAGTTGTAAACTTATGGCATAAAAACCACGACCTTGAATCATGCGACATGATTTTCTGTCCAGGTGGCTTCTCTTTTGGCGATTATCTTCGCTCTGGTGCTATTGCCCGTTTCTCGCCGCTTATGCAAGAAGTTATACAATTTGCTAATAAAGGAGGTTACGTTATGGGTATCTGTAATGGGTTCCAAATCTTAACAGAAGCCGGACTTTTAGAAGGTGCTTTATTACACAATAACTCACAAAAATTTATTTGTAAAAACGTTTACCTACGTACCGAAACTTCTAATTCACTTATCACTCGCAATATCCAAAAAGGAGAAGTACTTCAAATTCCTATCGCTCACGGCGAAGGAAATTACTTCTGCGATAACGATACCTTGAAATCTCTTGAAGATAACGACCAAATTCTTTTCCGTTATTGCGACCAACACGGAAATATTACTCCAGAAAGCAATCCAAACGGAGCTTTAAGTAATATCGCCGGCATCACTAACAAAGGCCGTAATGTATTCGGTATGATGCCGCACCCTGAAAGAGCTTGGAATAAAGAATTAAATAACGAAGATGGTCTAAAATTATTCGAAAGTATTTTAGCTCAAGTACTAGCGTAAATAATTAACACTATATAGATTTACAA
>DATCKI010000065.1:0-6403 GCA_036562365.1 Bacteroidia bacterium
ATTTAATTCAATTTTGTCCAATGCTCGGTTGTAATAGGCTTTTTGGTAGGTCGGGTCTAATTCGAGTGTCTTGGTGTTGTCTTGAAGAGACCCATTGAAGTCACCGAGCATTCCTTTTGCTCTTGCTCTGTTGAAATAAGCGGACGTGTCGTTTGGAAATTGTGCAATATGCTTGTCGTAGTCCGCTATTGCTCCTTTATAGTCGTCTTTGTTGTATTTCTCAAGTCCGCTTAATTCAAGATTGTCATTTGTGGTGTCTCCTGAATTGCCGCCAGAACCGCAAGCGGCAAGTGTAGCCGCAAGTGTCAAGTAAAGTAGTTGTTTTTTCATTTGTCTGTTTTTTTAGTGCCACATAACTTATTTATATGCGAATATAACCCATTCGCTAAAATTATACAACACTTCGTCATAATATTGCTAAACAAAGATTTATATCACCTTTTTGTTACGTAAATTTAATACGTTAAATCTAACTATTATGTCGCATATTTTTAACCATCCCGATTTCCAAAAACTGCAATTCAAATTCTATACGCACCAAAATAAAAAGGTTATTCTCCTCATCTTTCCCTATAACCCAACCTTTCATAACGAGCTTAAAATTTACCTTAAAGCTATGAAGTGGTCCAGAACCCTTAATGCTTGGTATGTCCCTAATAATACTCTATACCGAAATCTTCTTAATATTCCTCACCCACAAATCGGCGATAATTATATTCCTAAACTCTACGAAATCAATAAAAATGAATTTATTAAATTCCGGAATGTCCTATATCTTAAAGCATACTCACTTAATACAATCGCAACGTATCTCACCGAATTCGCTCAATTGCTTCTCCTGCTCAAAAATTACCCCGTGTACAACTTAACAGCCAATAGAATTAATGACTATCTGCTCTATTGTATTCACAAAGAAAAACTCTCCGAAGCACTTATCCATTCCCGAATTAATGCTATTAAAGCATACTTTAAATTTGTCCAAAATTCATCTATTCAGATCCATACTATTGTCCGCCCTAAAAAAATAAAACAACTCCCTAAGGTGTTCTCTAAGCCTGAACTCGAACGCATTTTTAAAGCTACGCTTAATAGTAAACACGAATTACTCCTTAAGTTAGTTTATGGTATGGGCCTACGCGTTAGCGAAATCGTTAATCTCAAAATTGAAAATGTTAATCTGGATCGCTTGTCTGTTCTTATCCTTAATTCTAAAGGAAAAAAAGATAGATATCTTAACTTCCCAGAGTCTACTATAACTCTTTATAACGATTACTTGAAGTTATATCAACCTCAAATCTACCTTTTTAATGGCCCCCAAAATTCCCAATACTCTATCCGAAGTGCTCAAAATGTCTTTAAAAATGCTCTCAATCGTGCTAAAATATACCGTAATGTGGGCATTCACAGCCTACGCCATTCCTTTGCTACTCATCTCCTCGAGGCTGGCGTAGATATGGTTATTATTCAAAAATTACTAGGTCATAAAAATGTAAAAACTACTGAAATTTATGCCCAGGTCTCTAACAAACAACTGGCTAAAATTAAAAGTCCTTTAGACGATTTCTAATCTATATTATGTTTAGTATTCAATTCTATCGTGCCCAAATAGTACTTTTAGCATCTATATACCATTTTTCATTCTTCTTACTGAATATATACAATTCACCACTACCCATTTCCCAACCACTTGAACCTTCATGCTCAATTATTAATTTTGTTTTATCCTCATTAAATATAGGTTTGCTAAACTTGTGACGACCATATTTCCCGTATAATTCTTCAAATAATTCCCAATAATCTCGATCTGTCCTTTTTTCTATTTCATTTAAATCCTTTGGAGTTAAACATCTCACATTTCTTAATCTATCTTGATCCCATAAATAAACCTTATTTTCAAACTGTGATTTCATAAATTCTTTATCATTCTTTGATAATATAGAGTCGTTTTGTAATTCTAAAAACTCTCTAATTTCTTTTCCATGTTCACTCGTAAAACAATTTATTTTAATGTGTTCGCGTATATCATTTATAATTGTGTCTGAACCATTTAACATTGAGTTTATAAATTCATATGCCTCTGAATCATTTACTAGTTTATATTCTTTTTTTAACTCTTCATACGATGCATTTAAATATTTCTTCTCCCTATAGAAATTCTCATAAATACTATATCCAATAAGTATTATTCCAACTCCAAGCAAAGCGCATATTAATATTAATGTTCTTCTATGCATATACGTACTCTCTTTTATTTAATTGCTATACTAATACCTTATTTAGAAATTATTTATGTGTATGCTTGAATTAGTAAGTAGATGATTTAGGGTAATACAAATGTAATATTTTAGTGTTTGAGATTTAAGATGTTGTGAATAAATGAATGTTTCTGATTTGCATAGTTTTTTAGATTAAGGTATAATCTGGCTCAAAAAATTGATACATTCGTTTCAATTATTTGAAATTTTGTAATCTTAAATGTTTTTCCTTCCCACTTTCGATTGCAATTATTTTTTAATCAAGTTGAAATCAAATTCTTATTGAATAAATACTTAGTACTTCTATTTTTTGTAATTACGACCTTGCATACTCATACGCAGGATTTATACATGAAGACTTTTGTTGATGTTAACAATGAACCCGTTAAATTTTGCATGGTGAACCAGGTTATAATTGTGCCACACTTGAATCAATTACTGCTCAATAACTAGCTGATAAATGCTTATTTTTAATTGTTTACGACCTTGGAGGAGAAGGTAGAAGTAAAAATGTTGCTATTTTCGGTCTATATGGTAAGGATGTTGGCCTATATGCTCCTGAACAAATGTTGAACCTACAAACTTTAATTGGAGTTAATAAGGTTTTATAATTTAATGATTGTTCCCATAGTGTCTTTATTGATCAATAAGAAAAGTTTATTCATGCTTTTGTAAATTGGACTAAATAAATTTTATCTGCGTCTAGGTTTATTTTCACTATTTGAATATTATTTTCAATTTTTTTCTCACTTAATTTTTCGTTTTTCTCAAGATTTATCAGCCTTTTCTGCTGAAAAAGTGTGAACTTTCTCTACACTTTGTGTAATATATAGTCACCTGTTTTTTTACTTGAATTTGCTAATCTATTTATAGCAAATAGTTTAAGTGTGTGGAACAATACTTGCAACTATACACGTGTATAAATAGAAAATAGTATTCGGATATGAATGTATATGAAGTAGAAAATAAAAGTAAAGATGCTACCATAGTTCAGTTTAATAATGAAGTTGCAAAATCAAAAACTATTTCTAGTTTGGATGCTTCTCAACATTCTAATTCGTTTAAGTCTTGGTTTTCTGAAAAGATAGATGAGCTTCTTCCTGAAAAAACTAAAAATTTTTTAATCGTTTTAAGTACACTGTTGTTGTTGATAAGTGCTGCATGTTTGGCTATTTATTTTCAACCTCATTTCGATCAAATTAGAGAGGCTAGATTAAATACTTTTTCAGGTAAAGTTTTTAGTGTTTTTGCTCTTGGATTGCTCGTATTTCAAGTGTGCTTTTTCTTATTTACGGTCTATTTATATTTTAAATATAAACCCATCCAGTCTGTGTCCGACGATGAATTACCAACCTGTACAGTTATTGTTCCCGCTTTTAATGAGGGCGAGCAAGTTTGGCATACGTTGATGAGTTTAGCAAATAGCGATTACCCAACTCATAAATTACAGTTATTGGCCCTAGACGATGGTAGCGAAGATGATACATGGTACTGGATGCAACAAGCTAAATTGAAATTAGGCGATCGCTTATCTATATACCAACAACCTCAAAATAAAGGTAAACGTCATGCTCTCTATCGTGGATTCAAAATAGGAACGGGTGATGTTTTTGTTACAGTAGATAGCGATTCTATTGTTCTTAAAAATACTTTACGCAACTTGGTTAGTCCTTTCGTGGTTAACCCAAATTGTGGCGCTGTTGCTGGGAATGTGAAGGTTCTAAATAAAAAAGCTATTATCCCTAAAATGCTTAATGTCAGCTTTGTGTTTAGCTTCGAGTTTGTTCGCTCTGCCGAAAGTATGTTAGGCTCTGTTTTATGTACCCCAGGCGCTTTATCGGCATACAGAAAAGAAGCCGTTTTTGCCTGTTTGAACGATTGGATTAACCAAACTTTTATGGGAACTCCGTCGGATATTGGCGAAGATAGAGCCATGACTAACATGATTCTTAAACAAGGCTATGTGGTCCTTTTCCAACGTAATGCAAACGTATTAACCAATGTTCCCGAAAAATACAAAGGTTTATACCGCATGTTTATACGATGGGGGAGAAGTAATGTGCGCGAAAATATTGCTATGGGCCAATTTGTATTTAAAAACTTCAGAAACGAAAGTAAAGCTGGTACTCGTTTACTATTCGTAAATCAATGGATTCGTATTATAATGGCATACCCAGTTTTATTAAGTATGCTCATTTTTACTTTAACGCATCCTATTTTGTTCTTGAGTTCTACTTTGTCGAGCATATTGGTTTTATCTAGTATTCCTGTATTCTTCTTTGCAAAACGATATAGTTTTTCTGAAGCCTTTTGGGCTTATTCATACGGTGTTTTATATACCTTTGGCTTGTTCTGGATTACTCCATATTCTATTGCTACAGCAAGTAAAAGCGGATGGTTAACTCGTAGCTTAGCAGATAGGGTTTAATTTAATTCCTGTCTTTTTTATTCTTTTTTGGGCGTGGGCAAATGCCTATTTCCAATGCAACGCCTCTCCGGCTTTCGCCTTAAACTCCTCTCCCCAAGATTCTTGGGGATGCGGGGTAACGGCTCAATCCGGCACGCTATTTTTAGGCCTATTTCTAATTTTAGCTTTGCTGTTCCTACGTATATTACGGTATGATATGAATTAATGAACTTTATGCAAAGTAATATCTATTTATTCTTGCAACCATTTTATTACTGTCGCAATTATATCATCTTCTGTCATGTTCGCATCCAACATAACATCCGGAGTTACAACTTCTTTATATACCCTCTTATTCTTATCTGCCATATAGCCTGTTGCTAAAAATAATTGGGAACCATCTCTAAATGTTAAACTCTTGTTTACTGTGGTTAATCCGCGTGTTGGCCAACCAAAAGATTTAGTTCGCTCAAATCCTAATAACGATATTGCCAGCATTTCACCACTACTCGCAGTCCGACCATTAAGTAAAATGGCAAGTTTCTTATACTTATTATGTGTTGCATAACTTATTATTTCCCGGTTGCTAAAAGCTAATTTACCTATAGTTATATAATTTTCTTTTACTCCCTTTGCGCTAATTACATGGTTTATTAATCCGCCACCAATAATAGGCGACACGCCTGCTAACATGGGCCAAATATTTCCACCTCTGTTATCACGTAAATCAATGATCCATTTATCTATTCTGTGACTGTCTATTTGTTGTATATTACGTATCAAATTTTCCGCATATAAAACATCTTTTTCTTGATCATATGTTATACAGCTAGGTACACGTATATAAGCCATATTCGATCCTAAATATGTTGCACTAACTTCCTCCGTTTTTAAGGTTTGTTTTGCCAGTTCTGTTTGCAATTCCACTGTGTAAAATAGACTGTGCGTATCACCAGCTTGTCTTAAATGCGCGGTATATACTTCGTATATTTTTTCTTTATCTATCTGGTGTACTCCCGAATATGAAATAGATTTTAAATCTTGTTTCAATTGCTGCCATTGTATGCTTTTTGTAACAATAGAATGTTCTTTAATGGCCCAATTTATGTCTCTAATTAAATGCTTGCTCTCGCGCGATTGGGAATGTATGCTTATGATTAAATATATATAATAAACGAAAAATATTGCAATTTGTTTCATGTTTAGTGTTAGCTCATTGGTATCTACGAATATAGCTTTTATTGAAAAGTTAATCGTATTTTATTTCTATCAGAAATAGGAAAAATACCTCAAACTTTGCCGATATATTCACTTTTTGACTTCTTATAGCTAGAAAATATTCATCTGTAATTCCTAAAAATATTTATGAAATTTACTTTTCAAAAAACTTTTAATTCTAAATAGGGCCCAAAAAAAAGACCATCTCTCGATGGCCTCTTGATTTATATTTAGTATAGTTATTTCTTTAATCCAATCTCCTGTAAACGTTGATCTAAATACTCTCCAGCACTGATTGGTTCGTATTGTAAAGGATTATCAGCAGTTACGCAAGACTCTAAACAATCTAAACGCATTTCTGAACGTGGATGTAAGAAGAATGGAATTGAATAACGTGAAGTGCCCCATTTTTCTCTTGGCGGATTCACCACTCGATGTGTAGTAGAACGTAATTTATTATTCGTTAATCTTTGTAACATATCACCCTCATTTACCACTAATTGTTCTGGTAAAGCAGTTACAG
>DATCKI010000083.1:0-1677 GCA_036562365.1 Bacteroidia bacterium
CCAGGTTCAACGGGTGGAGGTATTAAAACAACTACCTTTGCCACTTTATTTTTAGCGGCACAGGCTACTATACGAAATAAATCGCAAGTACATGTTTTTCAAAGAACTATAAGCAAAGAAATTATTAATAAAGCGTTTACCATTACCATATTTTCTATCAGTATTATATTCTTATGCGTATTAGGCTTAACATTTTCTGACCCAGAAATTCCTATAGATAAATTAGCCTTTGAAGTTATCTCTGCATATTGTACAGTGGGACTTTCATTAGGTATTACAGCTAAATTATCGGTGGCCGGTAAAGTAATTTTAATACTTTGCATGTTTATAGGACGGATAGGAATATTAACTTTGGCCTTTTCTTTGAGTAGAAAATCGAAATCAAATAACTACTCTTACCCTAACGCATTTGTTATGGTAGGATAATTTTCAATATAAAATGAGTAGCATTAAACCATACAATACAGACAAAAGTAAAAAAGAAGAAGTAGCCGAAATGTTCGACAATATTTCGGGCAATTACGATTTTTTAAACCACTTCTTATCTTTTGGTATCGACTATACATGGCGCAACAAAACCGTAAAAATGGTTAAAGATTCTGGCGCTAAATTAGTTCTAGATGTAGCTACTGGTACGGGCGATATGGCCATTAAATTGGTCGAAAGCGGCATTGAAAAAGTAAATGGTGTGGATATCTCGGAAGGTATGCTAAATGTAGGTAAAGAAAAAGTTGCCAAATTAGGCCTTCAAGAAAGAATTACTCTACAAGTAGGCGATGGTGAAAATCTACCTTTCCCTGATAATACTTTCGATGCTATTACCATCTCTTTTGGCATTCGTAATTTCGAAAATGTGCCTAAAGGTTTAAGCGATTTAATTCGAGTTTTAAAACCAGGTGGAAAATTATTTATACTTGAATTCAGTAAACCTCGCGTATTCCCTGTAAAACAAGGTTATAATTTCTATTCAAGATATTTATTACCACTATGGGGACGTTTGGTTTCTAAAGATGCTCGTGCTTATACTTATCTTCCAGAAAGTGTAGAAGCTTTTCCGGATGGACAAGACTTCTTAAACTTAATGAACAATGCTGGTTTTAAAGAAACTAAGCAAAGGCAATTGACTTTTGGAATTTCTAGTATATATTCAGGTCAAAAATAAAAACAACGTATTTTCGTTATTAAATAGGTTTTGAATCTTAAGAGTTTACATATCCTCATCATCATTGCATGTTTTACAACATGCGTAGGGGTTGGGCATGCTCAAATTCAAACTAAACCTTGGACCCTAGCTAAACTCGATCGTAAAACGGTTTATTTCGGGTTTCATATAGGATTTAATACGATGAATCTTGGAATTCGGCCCGTTGGAAATCCAGCTGTACTCGATTCTATTTATAAAATTGAAAGCAAAGCAGGATCTGGTTTTAGCATGGGAATTCTTACGAATGTAAGATTACATGAATACATAGCATTACGTGCCGTTCCTTCTATTTCTTTTGGTGGTAGAACTTTATTATATACCGAAAAATTCCAAGGCGATACTAAATTTAGAGAAGTTAAAAAGAATGTAGAAAGTACCTATTTAGAACTTCCAGTTTTACTTCGTCTAAAATCAGCGCGTCTGAACGATGTTAGACTTTACATTGAAACAGGTTTTAAATATAGCTTCGATCT
>DATCKI010000095.1:0-3730 GCA_036562365.1 Bacteroidia bacterium
TTTTAAGGGTGATGATAAGCTTTTATGCGTTGTATCTGCAATGGGAAAAACTACGAATGCCTTAGAACTTGTGCTTAAACAAGCGATAGAGTCGAAAGGTACTTCTATGCCCGAAATGCAAAAGGTTTACGAATACCATAAGCAAATTATTGACGAACTTGAATTAGGAAATGATGTTTTGGCTGAAATTGACGAGTCTTTCTTAGAAATGAAAGATTTATGCGTCAATCAATATGCGAATGAATACAATTATTTCTATGATCAAGTGGTTTCATTAGGAGAAATTCTATCCACTAAAATTGTAGCACGTTATTTACAAAAAATAGGCGTTTCGGCTATTTACAAAGATGGTGGCGGACTTATACGAACCGATTCTACTTACCGCGAAGGCAAAGTAAATTGGACGGTAACAGAACATCTTATTCAAACTCATATAAAAGTTTTATTAGAAGGTGCAGAAAATGCTAATAATGTTATTATTACGCAAGGGTTTACTGGTAAGACTTCTGAAGGAAGTAGGGTAACTTTAGGACGCGAAGGTTCCGATTATTCTGCTGCCATATTTGCGTATTGTTTGGGAGCTGAAGAGGTAACAATTTGGAAAGATGTACCAGGCGTTCTAAATGCAGACCCTAAAATATTCCCCGAAGCTCAATTATTCAATAAATTGTCGTACACCGATGCTATTGAATTGGCCTATTATGGAGCTACAGTAATTCATCCCAAAACCATAAAACCTCTTCAAAATAAAAATATTGTATTACGAGTCCGTAGCTTCGTAAATCCTACAGCTCAAGGAACTATAATTGATAATAAGGAGGAGTTTGGATTACTTCCATCTTTCATCTTTAAGAAAAATCAAGCACTTTTATCATTATCACCTAAAGATTTCAGTTTTGTAGCTGAAGAGAATTTAGCGCAAATTTTTGGCCTATTAACGGCACATAGGATAAAAGTGAATTTAATGCAAAATAGTGCCATAAGTTTTAGCTTGTGCATAGACAACGACGCACTAAAAGTACCTGCATTACTTACTCAATTACACGAGTTGTATAATATCGAGTTTACTGAAAATTTAGAATTAATAACTATTCGTAATTACAACGAAGCTATAGTTAATCGATTTACCAAGGGTAAAACGATACTAGCCGAGCAAAAGAACGACCATACAGTGCGCTTTGTGATTGCGGGAGAGTAAATTATAAAATAATTTAAAGTAAATTTCGTTTTAATTAGATAAACCCAATCTTTATGCGAAAAGTTATTTTATTACTTGTTTCAAGTTTATTTTGTATAAATCAGTATGCTCAAACGGTTGAAGAAACGCCACATTTTAATTCGGATGGTTCTGTAAAACATGCCGTGAATTTAAATATAGGCTTTACAGCCTTTGGAATGTATGGGGTTGAAAGCACCGGACCAACAATAAGCATTTTATATCAACGTCAGTTTTTAAAACAACATTTTTTGAGGGGAGGATTTAGATTTCAAGCTCCAGATAAATATAGTCCTGGAAGTAATAACCCATCTTATTATATAGATCCGGTTGAAGTTAATTCTCCGGGTAACTATAGTAAAACTCGGTTTTCTAATAGCTATGATATTTACCAAAATTATATGATTGGCTATGAAATAGGGTATGCCAAACACTTTGGGAAAATGAAGGTGCAACCCGTATTGGGTGTGTCTTTATATCTTGGTTATCAGCATATGAAGGCTAGCTTTATGGAAACTTCGTGGTTAGAAACTAAAACATATGATCCTATCACCGAATCTTCTAGTTTTTTAATTGAACCTAGAACTTCTGGTGTGGCTTATCATACAAATCATAGGATTTTCATGGGTGTTATTCCGCGCTTAGGTTTAAATGCAGATTTAGGAAATCGTTTTTCTTTGGGTGTAAGTTTAACTCCATATATTGGATATACACATAGAGTTGGTCTGAAAGAGGGAATTAAAGGTGATAAACCTCAAACGGCTGGTTTAGATAGAAGTTTTTGGGATCCATTGGCTAATGCTGAGGTTAATATGGTTTTTAAAATTGTTCCTTCTATTAAAAAAAGCAAATAATAAAAACTTTACCTTTGGTATATGTCTAAAGGTAGAAGACGTTTGCGTCGTACGCTTATAATTTTTGGTGTTTTATTTGTTGCTAGTTTAGGCTTTGTACTATGGTATAAAGCGGCTACGCATATTGATCCACCTAATGTTGAAGCGGATCCATTTTCGCAAAATGATTTGATTCAAGATGAAGATTCAATTCTACATCTTGCTAATAATTTTTTGCTTAAAAATGACCTAGGTTTGTACGAGATGTACTTAGAAGGAGACGGCTATGAAAGAGGCTTAGCACACGGGATTTTATGCAAAGATTTGATTCTATACCAAGAAGGTGTTTTTATTAAGCAATTGAAACAAATTATCCCCAATGAGCGCTATTTGTCGATGCTTAAATATGCTACGCTATTTTTTAATAGACATATGCCAGAATACATTCCTACGGAATATTTAGAGGAAATTTATGGTATTTCTAAAGCTCATCCAGATAGTTTTAATTTTATTGGAGATAAATATGATCGCGTATTAAACTACCATGCAGCGCATGATATTGGGCATACCATGCAACAATATATGTTGGTCGGTTGTACTAGCTTTAGTGCTTGGGATGGATATACGAAAGATTCTCAAATTGTAGTTGGCCGTAATTTCGACTTTTATATGGGCGACGATTTTGCGCGTAATAAGGTTGTATCTTTCTTTAATCCTGATTCTGGCTATGCCTTTGCAACGGTTTCGTGGCCAGGATTTATTGGTGCAGTTAGTGGTATGAATTTAGAAGGTTTGGCTATTACTATCAATGCTTCTGCTGGTAGTCCGCCAACTAGCACTAAAATGCCTATAGCCATTCTGGTGCGTGAAATACTACAAAAGGCAAGTAATATAGATGAGGCTTTAGCTATCTGTAAAAAGCGAGAAACTTTTGTTAGTGAAAGTATTTTAGTCTCTTCTGCAAAGGATAGAAAGACGGTTATTATTGAAAAAAGTCCGACTATTTTAGGTGTATTCGAGCGAAATGAGTCTAGAATTTCGTGCAGTAATCATTACCAAAGTAAGGCGTTTGAAAACGATGAATGGAATAAAGATAATATTCAAAATTCTGATTCTCCTTATCGCTTAGCCCGTATGAATGAATTGATGGACCAATATCCGAATATGGATGTAGAAGATGTAGCCGCCATTTTACGTAGTAAAGAAGGATTATTTGGAGTGGATATTGGATTGGGAAATCAGAAGTCGGTGAACCAATTAATTTGTCATCATGCAGTTATTTTTAAACCTGAAGAAAGAAAGATGTGGGTTTCGGCACCACCATATAATTTAGGGGCTTTTGCTTGTTATGATTTGAAGGAAATTTTTGCTCTAAAGTCGCCTAAGAAAGGTGGACTTTACCGAAGAGATTTACTTATAACTTCTGATCCTTTCTTAAAAACGGATGCATATGCTAAGTATGAATTATTCAAGAAGTTGAAACCGTATTTGGTATTTTATACGCAGCACCCAGACTTTCCACAACCAGCGTTTAAGTGGATACAATTATTCGAAGATTGTAATCCGAATTGGTATCATACGCATGTAATGTTAGGCGATTATCATGTAGCTACTAAAAATGTAAAGCAAGCTAAATGGCATTATAAAAAGGCCTTAAGTCTTGAAGTAGCCAGTGTAGGTG
>DATCKI010000099.1:0-2357 GCA_036562365.1 Bacteroidia bacterium
AGCCATTATTGATGCTGAAGCTGAAGCAGAAAAAATTCGCCGCGAAGCTAAAGGTCAGGCCGATGCTATCTTTGCTAAAATGGAAGCAGAAGCTAAAGGTATTTACGAAATACTTACCAAACAAGCTGAAGGTTACCAACGCATTGTAGAAGCTGCAGGGGGGGATCCTTCTCAAGCAGTTACCTTCTTAATTGCAGATAAATTACCTGAATTAGTTCGCACTCAAGTAGAAGCTGTTAAGAATATTAAAATCGATAAAATCACTGTTTGGGACGGAAATAATAATGCCAACGGTAATACAAGTACCTCGAATTTTATTAGCGGCATGATGAAAAGTGTTCCTCCTTTGAACGATTTATTCAGCATGGCGGGTCTAGAACTTCCTACTTATCTAAAAGGTAAATCAGAACAAAATTCTGAAACTACTAATACCGAAGAACCCAATAGCGAAGAATAATTTAATCGTATAACTTAAAATAAAACAAAAGCGTCTCAAATAAATGAGACGCTTTTTGTGTTTCAGAAGAGTAGGTAATGAAATTTTTAAATTTCCTCTATATATACAGTTTTTAAAACTGGTTTAAGTCTATATTGCCCGTTGCCTTGTTCTACCACCGATTCGTCTGCCACAAAATCGAATTTGATTATATAATCAACTCCTGGTAGAAAGTCTTTATTTATATTCAATTTAAGACCTGATTCGTCTTGACTGCTTAATAAGAGAGGATAGGACACACTATCGACCATAATGGTATTGTTTTGTCCAAGTATTAATCGCATTTGATTAACCTTTCCAGCTGGAATACTTCCACCCGGAACCAATGTAGTATCTATTCCATTTTGCAGATCAAGCAGATTATAAACCCCACCATTGGTATTTAGGTTAATCCAATTTCCTGCTGCATGTACAGAAACTCCAACTATATCTACATTTACCATATCAGCATTAATAGGAGCATCTGTCATTTTTACTATGATATTTCCCGTTTCCTTTTCGTTTTTACAACTAAAAAGGGCAAATACCATCATTACTAAACCTGTTTTAAGTACCGCTTTCATTATTACCTGTTTAGGTAATATAGGTACAAAAATCGGGCTGAGTGTTTTAAGTAACTGATTCTGAGTATTTGTTGAAAGTTCTGTTCTGAGAATTTGGGGTTAAATTCCTCAAAATGCTGATTGGAAATGTGGAAATGAGACAAAAAAAAGAGGAGTTTAAAAACTCCTCCAAGCAAAAATATATGACATTAACTTATTTGTTTAAGAAAGCCGAATACATCCAAACAAGTTTTTCTTGTTCGCGGATATAATCGCTCATTAAAGCGTTAGTACCTTCGTCGTTAGCTTCTGCGCTTAAGTCAAGTAAATCTCTTTGAAGTTTGATAATAATAGCGAAAGAATCGAGGATATTTTCAACTCCTTTAAATCCGTTACTTACTTCAGTAACTTCTTTGATTTTAGCTTTCTTAAGGTAAACAGAATATTGGTGATTTGGAGCATATCCTAAAGTAAGGATACGTTCAGCAATTTCGTCCATTTTTAACTGTAGGCTATTGTATAATTCTTCAAATTTAAGGTGTAATTCAAAGAATTTATCTCCTTTGATATTCCAGTGGAAGCCACGTACATTTTGGTAGAATACAGAGTACTCTGCCAATAATTCATTCAAATTTTTTGCTAAATCTTCTGCAAGACCTTTATTAAGCCCGATTTTATTTAATTTGCTCATAGCGATTAAGTTTTTATCAAAGTTAAGTACTTCAATCTTTAATCCCAATAATAAAGATTGATAGAATGATAAGAAAACTTAAATCCAATTAAACACGATGTGTTTTTCCACATCAGGATGTAGGCTAAGGTAAACGGGGCAGGTAAGTCCAGCTTTTTCGAGTATTGCTTTTTCTTTATCATTAAAATCACCTTTAATATAAAGGTGTACTTCAATTTTACCCACTTTACGGGGGTTAGAAGCCATATGTTTAACGATATCGGCTTTAACATCGTTTAGAGTAATATTATGTGCATGAGCAGAAATCCCCATGATGGTAATCATGCACGAAGCAAGAGAAACCGAAAGCAAGTCGGTAGGCGAGAATCGTTCGCCTTTACCATTATTATCAGTAGGGGCATCGGTTTCAATAGTAGTTCCCGACTGAGTGTGAGTGATAGTATTTCGTAGATTTCCGTTATATACAAGCGTTGCGGTAGTTTTCATGATATCATTATTAATATTTCCTATACAAATATCCATAAAACATATAAAGGTGCAAATCAAAATAGCTACCTTTGTGCTACTATGAGTAATGAAGCAACAGCTATTCAGAATACCGAGAATCCGCGTCGTAAGAAGCCAGAAT
>DATCKI010000101.1:0-6269 GCA_036562365.1 Bacteroidia bacterium
GCTGTTTTTTCAAATTATTTGGGATTGAAAAAGAAATTGATGAGTATACCAAACTCTAAATCTATCATATTAGATTTTTCAAATTCTGTTTTAGTTGATCATACAGTATTAGAGAATTTACATGGAATTGAAGAGGATTATAAGCGCAATGGAGGAAGTTTTCATGTAATAGGTTTAGAGCAAATGGCAAAACTATCTGAGCATGAATTTGCCGCTAGGAAGAGGTTGATAACTAGATAAAAGTAAAAAGCGGTTCAATTAATTTTGAACCGCTTTTTTTATGTTTAAAAATCTCTAGGATTTAAGAAACTAGGTGTCGGTTTTCTAGGGGTTTTCCATCTAAAACTTAGCATGAGTTCATGGGTTCCAATATTGTATTTTATCATTCGACTTAAAGTATAATCGAACGCATATCCAATTTTCACGCCTTTACCAACATTAACTCCGAAAAGAACAGAAGCGGCATCTTGCATTCTATAGCCTAATCCAGCCCAAATTCTATCATTTAAGAAGTGTGCGGTTACATTACCTTCCACTTGAGTTTTAAATAAAGTGGTTCTGATTAATACGGCAGGAACTAATTTTACAGATTTAATTTGGAAATTATAGGTACCGTATGCTACGTACATTCTAGCCCAATAAGGATGCTTAGTTCCTTGTCCGCCTATGATATGAGGCACTGCAACACCTATGGTATATTTAGGGTGTACTGCTTCTATTCCGATAGAAACATCGGGTTGCCATCTGTTTGCGGCTATATTATCGAGCAAAGGTTCATTAGGGTTAGCGAAGCTAAGTTCAGAAATTCTGGTATAAGTATTAATAAATCCAACTCCTACACCAGCGCTTAAGAAAGTCTTTTCATTAAGATTTATGTGGTACGCATAATTTACACGTACATTAGCATTTCTTTGGAATCCGAAACGATCATAAAAGCCAGTAACACTTAGGGCTGAATTTGCTTTACCAATATAAGCACCAGCAGCAAGTATAGATGTTCCTGGTCTATTTTCAATTCCAAACCATTGTTCGCGTTGTAGGATATTTATGTCTATACCTTTATTAGTTCCAACTGAGGCTGGATTAAAAACACCTCTTAAGTCTTGCCAATAAGTGATATTTGGATCCATCTGGCTCCAAGTAGAGTATCCAGATAAAATTAGAATTATAATGAGAGTTAACTTTTTCATTTTATTGGGCATTGGTTACTTGGAAGGTGGTACGTCTATTTGCGGCATGTTGCTCTTCTGAGCTTGCATTTTTATAAATGGGGTTTGACTCTCCCCAACCTTTTGAGCTAAGTCGGTGTGCTTCTATCCCATTGTCAATTAAATAATTTACTACACTTTTTGCTCTTCTTTCAGATAAATCTAAGTTATACTTATCGCTTCCTTGTTCGTCGGAATGTGAATTAATAACGATTGAAATATTAGGCGTTTCCTTTAAAAGTGTAATTAACTTTTGTAATTCTCTTTTCGATTCATCTGTTAGGTCTGCTTTGTTATAAGCATAGTATATATTATCAAGCTTGATTTCTTCTTTGGTGATTTTTAATAAGCTAATTTTTGCATTATTTCTTTCTTTTAATTGGTTTGATTGGTCTGTATTCGACGCAAGATTTAAGCCTTTAACGGTAGAAGATGCAGAAAAATATCCATCAGCACTTCCTAAGATTTTATATCCGGCTTCTGGGTTGATATTATCCAATTTAAACTTACCATTATTGTCGGTTTTTACTTCATAAGTACTGCCGTCGGAACCTTGAATAATAACGGTTGCATTAGAAATAGGGTTACCAGTATTTTCTTCGGTCAATTGGCCTCCAATGGTTTTAAATTTAGGGTCGAGCTCAAAGTAATAAATATCGTCTCCGCCAACTCCTCCTGTTCTGTTAGAACAATAAAATCCTTCAAATTTTGAAGTAGGAGATTGTACAAATCCAAAATCATCCGAAGGAGAATTAAAAGGAGCAGGTAAACTTCTTACGTTTTTAGGGAAAGCATTATTAAAATCTGCCTTATAAATATCGTAACCACCAATACCTTGGCGAGCATTACTTGAGAAATAGAAAATGCTATCACCACCAATGCTTGGAAAAGCTTCATTCCCGATGGTATTAATTTCACTTCCTAAATTAGTTGGCTGTCCCCATGCATTGTGCCCACTTCCTTTAGACGATTTAAATATGTCTTTACCACCTAAACCGCCTGGTCTGTCTGAAGTAAAGAATAAGGTTTTGCCGTCGGGACTAATAGCCGGGTGAGCGTAATTCCAACCATCATCGCAGAAAGGTAACATCTCTGGATTTCCCCATTTGCCTACACTTGGATCGTACGAAGTTGAAAGAAGTACACAGTTTTTTCCTTTACCATCTGGACCATTACATTGTGAAAAATATCCAACTTTATGAATGGGATCATATGTAAAACTTCCGTTATTATACAGGGAATTTATGTTTTCTGGAAGAGCAGATATTGCTTTCCATTCACCATTTTTATCCTTATTAGCAAGAATTAAACGGCTAAAACCTTGACCAGTTTTTTTATCTTTTGTTTTTCCGTAGAGCAAACTAGATGAAGTGAAAATAGCAGTCTTTTCATCTATTAAGCTAAAGCCATAATCGCCCATTTCGCTGTTTAAGCTTTTAAGGTTATTATGAATTAAAACACCTGGTAATTCTTCAATACTGGTTGCATTTTGAGCATTCTTAGCTTTTACTTTAGCAATTTTACCCCAAGTTGTATCTGATTCAGCTTTAGCATACATTTCTTTTGCTTTTTCGTACTTACCATTATGTGATAATACATCTCCATAATTTACGAACATTTCTGCAGAATTAGCTTGTAATTTTTCAGCTTCTTCGTACCATTTTTGAGCTCGAGAAAAGTCATTTAAAAAATAATAGCTATTAGCTAATTTGATGATAACATCAACTTTAGTTTTTTCAGAGCTTATTTTGGGCAATAATTTTTCCAACTCTGTAGCAGCATCCACATAGTTTTTATCCTCGTATTTCCAAATAGCTTTATCTAATGGCGTTTGAGCAATAGATATACTAAAAGTTGCAATATATATAAGAGCAAATATTAATAATTTTTTCATAGAGATTAGCGGATTAAAGTAACAGGGAATTTCATAGTAATTAATTCACCAGCTGAATTATAAAACTTTACAATTGCGTAGTAAGTTCCATTACTAGCCTTGCTTCCATTGGCCATACCATCCCACCCGGTATTCCCTTGGTATATGGTTTGCCCCCAACGCGTAACTATGGACATATCAACACCTTCTAAAAAGCGGTCATTATACCCATCGTCGTTTGGACTAAATGCATTTGGTAAATTATCGATACAATAGTCCATAGACATATCTATGATAATAGTATCTGTTACTAAACAAGGTTCTATAGAAATATTTTTACTCACTGTAAGTGAGTAGATACCTGCATTCAATGGTTGATAATATGACGTTGTATCTGGTAGTTTAATACCATTTCTATACCAAGTATATTGTGCATCTTGAATATTAGCTTCAAGAAGAGGAATATAACCTGTAACAGGACAAAGTTTTAGGTCTTCACCAAATCCAAATAAAGGTTCAGGACCTATAAGTTGAGAAACGGTTCCACCAACGTATTCGTTCATGCATTTATCGGCAATACTATTACCATCTGTGCCTACTTTAATACCAATGGTTACAGTTTTTCCAGTTTCTACTCCAGTTAACATCACATCGATATAGTTTGTATAACCGAAACTTCCATTACAATCACCTCCTATAGCACCAATAACTGTAATTGGATTTCCTACAGAATCGGTTGCATAGAAATCTGACCCATCAGGGGCAATGCTAGAACAACTAATCCACTCGTTAAAATATAATCTTACACCATAGTTTTTACAAACAAAGTTTGTAGAGTCAATAACTGGTGGAGTAAGGTCTGTGAGGTCGAAACTACTTGCTGTAAAGTCGATAGTATAGCCAGATTGCGTACCACTGAAATTACTAACATTGATTACAAATGTTTGTCCAGCCACAACTGGAATCGCCGCTTCATTTGGGTTCGAAGTAGTATCGTTATTGGCTCCTGTATTTCCAGGAATGGCCGAGAAATTACAAGCCACTTGAAGTGCAGGATTTACAAATATCTCTTCACAAGTATTATTAGTAAGATCAAAAACAGCCCAATCATAATCATCGGCTGGATTTAAAGGCGAAATGGTGAAGTTTAAAATACCAGAAGTTTGTGCAGTAAATACATACCAAACATCATTTACTTCTCCTGCTTGTAAGCAAGAAATACCTGGATTAATTTCATTGGTTGAATATCCTGAACCTGAATAAGAAAATGTTTGATTATACACATTCTGACATATAGGAAGTGCATAAAAACAGTCTTGCTCGGGATAATAAGTTTTTTGAGAATATTGCTGATAGTTCTTAGCCTTCTCAATTTTGTCGTTTTCAAGTTTTTGAATTTCCTGTGGTGTAAGTTGTTGCGACCATGAAAGTAGGCTGGAGCCTATAAAGACTCCAGTCACTACAAGTATTTTTGTAATGGATTGATTCATTGTTACTGTGAGAAATTATTGTTGTTTAATAAAACGGGCATGGTAAATATTACCGTTGTGATTAATGCTTATTGCGTAAACACCTGTAGCTAAATCTGAAACAGAAATATTTATTTCTATACTTTCTCCAACTTTGAAGAATTGAGCATTTCGAACCGTTTTACCCGACATATCTATGATTTTTAATCCAATTTCTCCATTCCAAGGATTATCTAATTTTAAGGTTATATTTTCTTTTGATGGATTTGGATATAATGAGATTTGCGTATCTGTATTCACATCTTCCACAGATAATGCTTTATTTACATAAATCTGTTTGATGATAGTATCTGTTCCACATGCATTTCCTACGATTAAACGAACATAATAAGTTCCATTATCTGGGAAATTATGAGTAGGATTTTGATTATTATCTGTAGGAGATCCATCTCCGAAGTCCCAACTCCAACTTGTCGCATTTAACGATTGGTCTGTTAAGTACGATATCAGTCCATTGTTTTGATTAGTATACGAAGCTGTAGGAAGTGGATTTACAGTTACCACTATAGTATCTTGCGAAGAGCATCCTTGAGCAGAGGTTACTTGATGAATTATTATATGGTTACCTGGCCCTGCAACTGCTGGGTCGAATAAGTTATTGTTTACATAAACACCACCCGACCAAGTTCCACCTGGAGTAACTGATGTTAATGTTTGGATACCTGCGTTTTCACAAACTGCTCCAGGGTATGTAATTGTTGCATCTGGATTAGCATAAACTGAGATATAAGTACTATCGAATCCAGCACAACCATTACCTCCATATACGGTATAAACCACTAAGTGTGTTCCAGCACCAGCTATAATTGGGTCGAACAAACCAGCACCAGAAATATAACCACTATTTCCAGTCCAAACCCCACCTGGAGTATTGGCAAAAAGTAATGAAGTACCATCCATCAAACACATGTTAGTTGGTGAAAGGATATTTACGGATGGAGCTGCACTTACAGAAATATTTTCAGTATGAGTATCGCTACAACCTCCATTGGTTACTGTATAGGTAACTGCGTGTATACCTGGGCCAGCTAAAGATGGTGTGAATATACCAGCAGCAGAGATATATGGGCCTCCACTCCATGTTCCTCCTGATGTTACTGGATTAAAGGTTGTTGGTCCGTCTGACGAACACATGGTATTTCCCGAAGGAACTGTAAAGGTTGCGTTTGGAGAAGCATTTACGGTAATGGTATTATTGATGCTTGCAGTACATCCATTGGCATTAACTGTATATATTACAGGGAATATACCTGCACCACTTAAATTAGGGTCGAATATTCCTCCAATAGTAATATATGGGTTGCCTGAATATGAACCACCGGCCGGACTTGCAGCTATTAAAGTTCCAGGGTCAGCACTACATAAGACTGGGTTTAATGAAGTAAACGAAGGCGTAGGAGCTGCATTAACAACTATAGGTAAGGTTGATGTTGAAGTACAAGCCCCAACCGTTACGGAGTACGAAATATTGTGTGTTCCATTCCCTGCTATTGAAGGGTCGAATATCCCTGCAGATGTAATGAATGCTCCACCTGAATATGCACCTCCTGGTGTTGCTGCGCTAATTTGAATTGGTGTTGAATTAGAACAAAGTGGAGCAACAGGATTTATTGTAGAATTTGGAGTTGCTGAAACCATAACATTGGTGGTACTTGAACT
>DATCKI010000102.1:0-2875 GCA_036562365.1 Bacteroidia bacterium
GGGGATGACCGAACCAAAATTTCTATCCAACACAGCGTGGCGCAGTAGAAATGATTTTAATATTGGTACATTTTCCAGAAGATCGTAAACCCCGCCGTCGCAGTAGCCTCAATACGGTACGGCGAACGGCTACCCGTATTATACTCAAAGCAGTTTTCCTTCCAATTTTCAGGTCGTACAAAAACTTCAGCTGGAAATTCATAAGTCCGACGAGAATAAGTAACAATTTGTTCCTTATATCTCAATAAATGGTTATATAAATAGGCTTGATAAATATGTTCAGGTATTTCGATGCAATAATATTCTTCGAATTTATTTTGTGGAGTTCCATTAGGAGAATGTAAGCCCCAAGCCAAGAAATCGGTGCCATCCCAAAAAGTTGCACCCATAGTAGGGTCTGGATTTCCAAGCAAAACATCTAACACCGCAGCACGTGCATTACGTGCGCCATAGCTAGTATCGAGCGGACTCAATTCCGTTTTATGATAACTTTTTACAGAAGAATAACCCGACTTTAAAAGGTTATACATAGTAGTACCTAATTGCTTCGCTCGGTTATTCACCGTATGCGCAATATATAAGACCTCGTCGGCATCTCCGCGTAAACTTTCTAAGCGTATAATTTTGGCTATAATATGAAATTCTCTAGCCGTCATATCAAACTCAATAATCGTATCTCTACCCGTATTAAAGTCGTGGTCAATAAAAGCCACATTGGGGTTCATCAAATCGAATGCACCAACAAATTCGCCTTCACGATTATAGTAGTGAGTTGCATTAGAATGAAATAAAAAGAGTATGAAAAATAAAATAGAGAGACCAAAACGCATGCTTAAAATTAGGAATTAAAGTAAATCGAGCATACAAAATAAATAAATATTAACTCAAACCACACAAATAAAGGAGCATAAAAAAAGCGTGCACCCTAGAGCACACGCCATTTGCAAGAATTAAAACGGTAATTATAATTTCGCTAACGCATCTTTAATTCTACGTATGCTTTCACGAATATCATTTTCGGAAGCAGCATAACTAATACGAATAAAATTATCCATACCAAAAGCACTTCCTGGAGTTATTACCACGTGCGCTTCGTGTGCTAAATACATACAAAGATCTTTACCATCTTTAATCGTTTTACCATTATACGATTTACCTAAATACGCACTAACATCCGGGAATACATAAAATGCACCTTGTGGCACATTACATACGAGTCCTGGTATATCTTTCAAAAGGTCTAAAATTATACCTCTACGACGAAGGAATTCTTGTTTCATATAATCCACTTCTTTCGGGTCAGCCGTTAATGCAGCAATTGCAGCTCTTTGAGTAATAGAACAAGTTGCAGAGGTATATTGACCTTGAATTTTATTACAAGCTTTTACGATTTCTTCATTCGCACCTATATATCCAAATCTCCAGCCAGTCATAGCAAAACCTTTACTTAAACCATTTACCGTAATTACACGGTCGCGAATACTAGAGAATGAAGCTAAACTATGATTTTGACCTTCATAATTCATGATTTCATAGATTTCGTCTGAAATCACAAATACATGTGGGTGACGTTCAAAAACCTCCACCCAAGCGGCCATTTCTTCTTTGCTCATTACAGAACCACTAGGGTTACATGGCGAACTGAAAATAACTAATTTAGTCTTAGGTGTAATTGCGGCTTCTAATTGTTGAGCCGAAATTTTAAAATCGGTTTCGATAGTAGATTTAACTAAAACAGGTTTTCCGCCTGCATAATTAACCATATCGAAATAGCTTACCCAATAAGGAACTGGTAAAATAACCTCATCACCATCATCAACAAGTGCAAAAACCACATTTGCTATACTTTGTTTAGCTCCTGTAGAAGTAAGAATTTCAGTCAACTTATAATCTAATCCATTATCGCGTTTAAATTTAAGTTGTATAGCTTCTAAAACTTCTTTATAACCTGGTACTGGTGTATAGTGAGAAAAATTATTATCGATTGCTTCGTGTGCCGCTTTTTTAATAAAATCAGGCGTATCAAAATCAGGTTCACCAAGCGACAAATTAATTACATCATGGCCTTGTTCTTTAAGTTCACGACTCAAACGTGCCATCGCTAATGTCTCGCTTTCCCCTAATTTGCTTACTTTTTTCGAAATGAAACTCATTTAACTATTCAATTTTGGTTGTAAACGTACAAAAAAATTTGACTTTACAACCTAATTTTACAATATATTAAAACCCTCTGCATGCATAACAAAATCAAGCTATACAGAAGATTTAAATTCAAAAAAAATCCCCGACTCAAAAAAGTCGAGGATTTGATAAAAACCAATATATAGATTAGTTCGAACGAACCAGTTTCACGTGGTAAACATTATCATTTTCAATCATACGTAGAATATAAACACCCGCATTTGAAGGAGCTGGAATTACATTCCAACCTTGAGTAGTTTTATTGGTAGAGAAAATGGTGCGTCCACTCATATCAATTAACTGAAGAGTAGGTTGAACAAAATTAGACTCAGTAAAGTTAATTGCCCAATTATCTAATTGGTTAATCACTAAAATATTTTGTCCATTAGCTTCATCAAGACCAACACTTTCCACAGTTACTTCGTAAGAATCGGTCGTATCTTTATCACCCCATTGGTTTTCAACCACACAAGCAACTTGGTAAACACCTGGAGTATCAAATCCCGCAGAGTGAGTAGCTGATGTAACAGCCGGACTAAATGGTGTAAATGCAGAGCCATTTAAAGTACCCCAAGAGAAAGTACTATTTGGATGAGTAGAAATTGCTGTTACAGGGAAACCTGTAGAACCAGCAAAGATGAATTGAGGAGCTGTACTTGTAATTAAAGCTTCTAAATGAACTACTTCACCAGTA
>DATCKI010000109.1:0-5516 GCA_036562365.1 Bacteroidia bacterium
AATATACTAAGTAACCTTTTCATATCACCAATCTTTATCTGGTCTAATAGTAGAACGTGGAGTTGAGTTTTTACGTTTATCTTTTTCTTTATTTTCTAGTAATTTAAGGACCTCTTCGTTAGCATTATTTTTATCAAGAGGTTTTTCTTCTTGCTGTCGTTCTTGCTCTTTTTCATTTTTTTGTTGTTGATTTTGCTGCTGATTCTGTTGTTGTTTTTGTTGCAATTTCTTTAACGCATATGTTAAATTATAACGTGCGTTTTCGTCGTTAGGATCAATTTTCAATGCATTTGCGTAAGAATCAACAGCCTTAGCGTAATTTTCTTGATTCAAAAATGCGTTTCCTAAATTGTACCAAGCTTTTGCTTGTAATTCAGGAACAACATTCGAAACCGCCACACTTTGAACCATATTTATAGCTGAATCAGCTTTCCCTGCTTTATAATAGGCTGCAGCCATATTATATTTAGAGGCAGTTGCTAAGTCTTTATGTTTTTGCGTTTGTTTGAAAATCTCTACGGCTTTTGTATAGTCTCCATTTTTATATGCAGAAACGCCTTCTCTGAATACCTTGTTTGGATGCTGTGCCTGTGCTAAGAATGGAACTAAAATAAACGCAATAGAAACAAGTTGTTTATTTGAGAATTTCCATTTCTTACTTCGAATAAAAAGCCCTAACATAAAGACAAATGATGGCCATAATAACCATAAAAAACGATTTGCTTTATTTCTTACCTCAACATTTTCGCGAGGTAAACGAGGCATATCATCGGTAGTTTTGTATAATTGTAACAAAGCAGATACAGGATCTTTTGCTTCCACAAATTTACCTCCACCCTCTTCTGCAATTTTACTAAGGAATTCAGGATTAGCAGCTGTTGTTACTGTATTCCCCATTTTATCAGCTTTATAACCTTGAAGTACTCCATTGATATACACCGGAATTTGAGCACCTTGTTTAGTACCAATGGAAGCAACATTTACAATTACCCCTTTAGTACCAGCTTTTTTAGCAGCAACTAATGCACTATCCTCATGATTTTCGCCATCGCTTAAAATAAAAATAGTTCTATTGTCGGCATCCCCATCATCAAATAACTCCATGGATGCTTCTATAGCCTTATTTAAATTAGTTCCTTTCATAGGAGCCATATCTGGACTAAAACTTTCTAAAAATAATCTTACAGCACCATAATCTGAGGTTAAAGGCATCTGTGGATAAGCATTACCAGCAAAAGCAACCAAAGCCACACGATCTCCTTTCAAGCGTTCAAGCATCGCATAAATACCACGTTTTAAAGCTTCCAATCGATTTGGGTACACGTCTTCAGCCAACATACTTTCACTTACATCTATGGCTAAAACAATGTCGAGCGAAGATTTTTCTGCATTATCTAAACTATCTCCAATTCTAGGTTCAGCTAAAGCAATGATAATTAAAGCAAGTGGAATAAATACTATGTATTTAACTCCTTTACCCATTTTGGTATTTACCAATCTATTCCATTGATATGCCGAAATATATTTATGATTTCTCTTCTCTCTATTTTTCTCTAACCAGAAAAATAATCCAAACAGAAAAGGCAATGGTAATAAAAGCCATAAATACGATATTTCATTAAATGTTATCATGTTATTCTGCCTTTTTATACCAAGTAAAATTCAACACTATATATACGAGATAAGCAAATAAGGATACACATAAAAATTTAGCATACACATCAGGTTTTGCAACAATTTTCACATCCTCAATCTTAGCTTTTTCCATTTTATCTATATCCGAAAAAATCTCTTCTAAAGATTCATTATCTGTTGCTCTAAAGTATTTTCCATGAGTTTTAGATGCAATCATTCTCAATACATCTTCATCGATATTTACTTCAACCTGTGCATAATCGTACACATTATTTGCATACTTACTTATAGGCATTAAAGCAGTCCCCATGGTACCAACACCTATAGTGTAAACCGTAACTTGATTTTTGGCGGCCTCATCTGCAGCTGCCTCAGGAGTGATCGTATTTCTAGTTGATACCCCATCTGTCAATAAAACAATTACTTTACTTGGATTTTGTGAATCTTTAATACGTGCAACAGCCAATCCTAATCCATCTCCAATAGCCGTACCATCTTCTAAAAATCCAGGCTCAGCAATTTTTAATTGTTTCACAAACATGTCGTGATCTAAGGTAAGCGGACATAAAGTATAGCTTTCACCAGCAAATATTATTAGACCAATTCTATCGTTTGGTCGTCCCTTAACAAATTTTACGGCAATGTCCTTAGCTGCTTTAAGACGATCAGGTTGAAGGTCTTTGGCCAGCATACTAGATGAAACGTCTAAAGAAATTATAATATCAATTCCTTCACCACTATTAGGATCTGCCAAGAAACCTCCCTGAGGTCTTGCTAAAGAGATAATTACTCCAATAATTGCAATATAGAAAAACACATCAGGAAGCCATTTAGTTTTCAATCTAAAGCTCTTGGGCATTTGGCTATACGGCATATCCACACTGTAAATTAATCTACCCGTTCGCGACTTCTTACGAATTTGTAAGTAAATTAAAACAGGGACAATCAAGAGTAAAAATAATACCCATGGATATGCGAATGTGAAAGGCAAGAAGTCCATCATAATGAACCTCCTTCCTTATTCACTTGTAATTTTTCAATAATAATCCAAGTTTTATCTAAATCAAAAACTCGAGTTTCAACAGCTGGAGTACTTTTGGCAAATTTAGCTAAATCGGCATTTTGTAAAATAGAACGTACTTGCTCTATAATAGTAGAATCTACTTTTTTCGATTTTAATGCATCTATAATTTCATCAGAAATCATTTCAGGCGCATTAAAATGTAAAGTTCTTTCGAAGTATATACGAAGTATATCCGTAATAGCTGTATAGTACAATTTAGCGTCCCATTCATTAGCTGCATCGGAGTTTTTAAGGTGTTGCCAACTATCACGCGCTTCTTTATAAGGATCAATTGGTGGAGCTACTTCTTCCACAACAACTTGTTTTTTAGCCTTACGAGCTTTTAAATATCGAAGAACCCAATAGCTAATTAAAACAATTGCTAGAATAATTCCACCTATAATAGAAACAGGTTTAATCATTTCTTTCCAAGAAAAAGGCATATCTACTGGTCCATAAATATCCATAAATCCTTTAGTTGTATCAACTTCAGGAGCTATTATTTCTATATTTAAGCTATTAGAAGAATCGCTAAGCATCATTCCATTTTCTTCGTATCTATAAGGGAATGGACCAATTTTAAAGTTTCCAAATTCGTATGCAGCAATTTGATATTTAAGAATAACAGTTTGTTCTACTGTATCAGATTTTAGAACTTTAAGTATATCGAAATGAGAATCTATACTATCTATAAATGATGGATATACTAATTCCTTTTTTTCAGGATTAAAAATGTGAAATTCAAGAATAAATGGCATACCAATTCGAGCAGAACTTGAGTCGGCATGCAGACTAAATGAAGGTTTCTGAGCAAAAACATTGCCCACAAAAATTAGTATACAGATAAGTAAAGAGACTCTTACTTTCATTTATTTATGCATTCGTTTTTCAAATAATTTGAGGAGCACAGGAACTACATTTTCGGTTGTATTAACTGAAGCTAAATCAACTCTATTTTTCTTACAAGCCTTTATTAATTCGTCGTTTCTACGAAGCATTTCAGCCTTATAAGCGATTCTCCATTTATGAGATGAAGTATCTATTGTTTCCATTGCGCCAGTTTCGGCAATTTGTATATCAATTAATCCTAAATCAGGAATCTCTTGTTCAATTTGGTCGTAAACTTTTAAAGCTATTAAATCGTGTTTTTTAGCTGTAATTTTCAGCGCTTCTTCATAATTATTAGCCATAAAGTCGCTGATTAAAAAGCCTGTACTTTTCTTTTTAATGGCATTTCTGAAATAACGTAAAGGATCATTTAAATCGGTGCCATTAAATTTAGGGGTAAATTCAAGTACATCCCGAATTAAACGCAGCACATGTTTCTTACCTTTAGCAGGAGGAACAATATGTTCAACCTGAGAAGTGAAAAGAATCATTCCTACTTTATCGTTATTATTCATAGCAGCAAAAGCAAGTACAGCACAAAGTTCAGCTATGCGTTCTCGCTTCGACAATACTTTAGAGCCAAAAAGTCCTGAATTACTCATATCTACCAGAAGCATCACGGTTAATTCGCGTTCTTCTTCGTAGACTTTCACAAAGGGATGTCCGAAGCGAGCAGAAACGTTATTATCGATATGACGCACATCGTCGCCTTCTTGATATTCACGAACTTCGCTAAAAAGCATTCCTCTACCTTTAAAAGCAGAGTGATATTCTCCCGCAAATAATTGATTGGAGAGTCCCCTCGCTTTAATTTCGAGTTTACGAACTTTTTTTAATAAATCGCTAGCGTCCACAGTAGATTGGTTTAAGGTACTTCAACTGCGTTTAAAATCTCACGAATAATAGTCTCTGTGGTTATATTTTCAGCTTCGGCCTCATAAGTAAGTCCAATACGATGACGCATAATATCCATTGCAACAGCGCGTACGTCATCAGGCGTTACATAACCTCGGCGTTTAATAAAAGCCATTGCTTTTGATGCAAGAGCCATATTGATACCAGCACGTGGCGAAGCCCCAAAGCTTATTAAATCTTTAAATTTCTGCAGTCCATACTTCTCAGGTGTACGCGAAGCATATACTATATCTACGATATATTTCTCAATCTTTTCGTCCATATACACTTCACGAACGGTATTACGAGCAGTAAGAATTTGATCTTTATTGACTACTTTTTGAACCGAAGGAAAAACTCCATTAACGTTAAGATTGATAATTTTTTGTTCATCTTCTGGACTAGGGAAATCGAGAACAACTTTAAGCATAAATCGGTCTACTTGAGCCTCAGGAAGCGGGTATGTACCTTCTTGTTCAATAGGATTCATAGTTGCCATAACCATGAAAGGCTCAGGTAATTTATATGTAGTATCACCAATAGTTACTTGGCGTTCTTGCATAGCTTCTAAAAGGGCACTTTGCACTTTTGCAGGGGCACGATTAATCTCATCTGCCAAAACAAAATTTGCAAAAACGGGTCCTTTACGTGGATTGAACTCCCCTGTTTTCTGGTTGTAAATAACGGTTCCAACAAGGTCGGCAGGTAAAAGATCTGGGGTAAACTGAATACGACTAAATTGCCCATCAATACATTGAGAAAGCGATTTAATGGCAAGAGTTTTTGCTAAACCTGGTACTCCTTCTAATAATATGTGTCCATTACTTAATAAAGCAATTAAAAGCCTATCTAACATGTGCTGTTGACCAATAATTACTTTATTCATTTCATTTTGAAGGATTGGCAAAAAAGCCGAATCTCTTTCAATTTTCTCATTTATAATCCCAATATCTGTCATAAACGTTAATTATGTAAGTCAAATATATAAATCCAAAATTATAAGACTTACTTAAAACAGGTTAAAGGGCGGTTAAAA
>DATCKI010000112.1:0-16572 GCA_036562365.1 Bacteroidia bacterium
CTTTTAACTCATCACTCATTAAATCCTCTAATAATTTCTGAAGTTGTTCTTCTTTCAAACGCTCTTCTTCGGTTTTATCAGAAAACTGATCTTTCTTGAAATTATTAATTTCATTTTCCTTTTTAAGTTCTTCAATACGCTTTTCTAACTCGGCTTGTTTTTTTAGTAATTCTTCAATTTTCTTTTTGTCTTGCCAATCTAAATTGCGTTTTTGAGTTAATTGATTATTTAGTTTTTCAGCTTCTTTTTGAAGTTGACGAGCTTGCTTTACACTTTCACTTAAATTGCTTTTTATAGATTCAGACGCTCTACTATTTTGTTCACGAATTTCTTCTTTGCTAGGAATTCTATACACAAATTTTGAAGTCCTAGAAATTTTAGAACCATTTACACCATCATTATCTCCAACACTGAAATAATAGAAAATTTTATCTCCGGGTTGTGGTTGTAAAGTAGCAAAGTTAAATGCGTATAAAAAGTCTTGTTTTAAAGATGTTGGCGAAAAGGAAATATTCTGAGTTAAATATTTTTGGGGTTCAGAATCCGATTTACTTAATCCATAATGAAAACTTAGACTTTTAAAACCATAATCGTCTTGAATATTTCCAAGGAAATAAACTAAAGTATTTACCACACTATCTGCTCTATCTTGAACATCAATTGTCGGAAAAGCATCTTTAATAACCTGTACAGAATAATGGAAAGAATCAGATTTAGATTGTATACTAGAAATAGGAATTAAACTGTAATTAACACTATTCAATAACTTACGTCTAAATTGGAAAGAAGGACCATTTTCGAGCACAAAAGCAGAATCTTTAGCAAGAACTATAGCTAATTTATGAGTATTCTTAGTATTTAAATTCCAATGTAAAACAGTACCTTCAGGAACCATTAAATCTCCTACCCCAACAAATTCTTCCATTTGTTTTTGAAGGTAAGCTGGATATTCAGCTCTGATTTTCAAACCTGTAATTGCAGATTTAGCTATAACTTTTACATTATATATCTGACTATCAAATCCATCTGCTTTAAAAGAGAAAGAAAAATCTTTACGAACATTTTTAACTAAATAAGAAAAATGACCAGGTTTATCACTTCTCATTCTGTAACTATTTCCATCAACGAGTACATATACTTCGGTAGGAATAAAAGAGCCATCTAACTGAACATCAATTAAATAATCTTCATTTTCATTAACTTCGAAGGCATCAGATTGGATTAAAAAAGAGAAAGGAGCTTCAGGAATAAATTCCTGATTAAACTTAACAATACGTTCAGTACTTTTAGTTAATACTCCAGGAGAAAAAACTAAAATTAGTATAGTTATGAAAAGTGGAATAATAGCGTATTTGATATATTTCTTATTAACTGAATAATCAATAGCATTTTGAAAAGGAAAAGGAGCTAATTGTTTGGTTCTTTGTTCAATACTAGCCAGTAAAAGAGTATTATCTGCTTCAGATTTAGCAGTTTCCGATAATTGCAAAGTATTTAAGAGTTTGTCTTTAATTTCAGAAAAGTGGGTACCAACGATTTCTGCAGCTTGTTTATGGGAAATAGTTTTACCAATTTTACTTAATTTTAGAATAGGAATTAAAATAAAACGGTATAAGATAAAAGCTAGGCTAAGGGCAAAGCTAAAGAAGAGAACAGTACGAACAGTAGTTCCGAACGAACCAAAATATTCTAGAACGCTAATAAAAAGCCAAAGAGAGAGGCCAAGCGCAACACTATAAATTAACCCTTTAAGGAGCTGATTTTTATAGTATTTACGTATAAAAGCGTCTAATTTTAAAATGATATCTTGAAAACCCATAACTTAATAACGTGATTTTGAACACGGATATATACAAATGTACATATAAAGGGTTCAAATTTTCAAATCAAAAAATAATACCTTTGTAACGTAAAGCATCAAACGATGAAAAAAATAGCCATTTTACTATTCAGCACCCTCCCACTTTTTTGGTCTTGTAAAGACAAAAAGATAAGCTTACATATGCTTCCGGAGTTAGGTTCAGAGTATGTAATAGAGACCAATAGCAATCAAACTGCTAGTATGGTTTTATATGGTCAAGAAGTAGTTTTTGAGCAAAAAATAAAATTAGAGCATCAATTTAGTGTAGACACGATATATGCCGACAGTAGTATGAGTATGACTGGTCATTTATCGAAAGTATATATGGAAATTATACCAGTTACGAATAAGGGGATAGTAACATCATTTACATTTGACAGTGAAAATTCAGAAAATAATAAAGGAAATTACAAAGCATATTCATACATCTTCAATAAATTCATAGATAAGCCATATGTATTGAAAATAGGTAAGCATGGAGATGTAATAAGTAACTCAAAAAGCACATTAATAAGTGAAATGGGGTTAGATACCCTTCAAGAGAGTAAAAATGCCTTAGAAGACGATTTTACTACATTATTTGCGGTATTACCTTTAGAACCAATAAGTGAAGGAAGTATTTATACGAGGAATATAGTTTCAGGAACAGAAACGAAGGTAGATTGGGTAAACGAATATTTAGTAGAAAAAATAAGCGAAAGCGAGGTAATATTGAATTTAAATGGAAATATAAGTAACTCGGAGAATAATGGAGCGGGCAATGATTTTAAAGGGAATCAAAATGGAAAAATAGTGGTAGATAGGAAAACGGGAATGGTGACCAGTAGTGAGATAGACTTACAATTAGAGGTAATTAGTAAAGATGAAGCGGCGTTACATCCTAAAATAAATGGAAAAGTAACGTATGTTTGCAAAAAAATTAAGTAAAAAGTATATAAAAGATATATGGCATCGATTGCAATTCAGAAGGTTTTAAAAGAAGGAAAACCTGGAACAGAGTTAGTTTTAAAAGGATGGGTAAGAACAAAAAGAGGCAGTAAAACCGTAAATTTTATTGCATTGAATGACGGATCATGTTTTGATAATATTCAAGTTGTTGCAGATATAGAGAAAATCGGTGAAGATTTATTAAAAAGAATTACAACCGGAGCATGTATAGCTGTTACGGGAAAATTAGTTGAGAGTCCGGGAGCTGGCCAAAACGTTGAAATGCTAGCAGAAAGCATTGAAATATATGGTGAAGCAGATGCAGAAACTTATCCACTTCAAAAGAAAGGACATACATTAGAATTCTTACGCGAGATAGCGCATTTACGTCCGCGTACCAATACCTTTGGAGCAGTATTAAGAATACGACATCATTTAGCCTTTGCAATACATAATTATTTCAATACAAATGGTTTCTTCTATTTGCACACTCCAATAATTACAGGTAGTGATGCAGAAGGAGCAGGAGAAATGTTCCAAGTTACAACGTTAGATATTAAAAATCCGCCATTAAACGAGGAAAAAGAGATTGACTATACACAAGATTTCTTTGGAACGGAAGCTAATTTAACGGTTTCAGGACAGCTACAAGGTGAAGTTGGAGCAATGGCTTTAGGCAAAGTTTATACGTTTGGCCCAACTTTTAGAGCTGAAAATAGTAATACTGCACGTCATCTTGCTGAGTTCTGGATGATTGAACCAGAGGTAGCATTTAACGATCTAGATGATAACATGGATTTAGCGGAAGATTTCCTTCGTTATTGTGTTAAATACATCTATGATAACTGTAAAGAAGATCTAGCATTTTTAAATAAAATGTATGATAATGAATTAATTTCAAGATTAGAATTCGTTATCAACAATCCATTTAAACGAATTACATATACAGAGGCAATAGACATATTATTAAATAGCGGTCATAAATTCGAGTTCCCTGTTTCATGGGGGTTAGACATGCAAAGTGAACATGAGCGTTATTTAGTAGAAAAACATTTTAATTGTCCGGTAATAGTTACGGATTATCCAAAAGACATTAAAGCATTTTATATGCGCTTAAATGAAGATGGAAAAACCGTAAGAGCAATGGACATATTATTCCCAGGAATAGGCGAAGTTGTAGGTGGAAGTCAGCGTGAAGAACGTTACGACCGTTTATTACAACGCATGGAAGAAATGGGAGTAAGCGAAGAACATGTTTGGTGGTATTTAGAATTACGCAAATTTGGATCAGCTCCACATAGTGGATTTGGATTAGGATTTGAACGAATGATGTTATTTGTAACTGGAATGAGTAATATTAGAGATGTAATTTTAAGTCCACGTACCCCACAAAACGTAAAATTCTAATGTTTACAGGTATAGTAGAAACTTTAGGTAAAGTAGTTGATATAAAAGAAAATGGTACGAATAAGACCTATTTTATATCATCTACTTTATTGCCTGAATTAAAGATAGATCAGAGTGTAGCACATAATGGTATATGTTTAACAGTAGATGGAATTCAAGATAAAACCTACAGTGTAACAGCCATTAAAGAAACCATAGAGCGCACAAATATTTCAGATTGGCAAATAGGCACAGAAGTAAACCTTGAACGCTGTTTAAAGAGCGACGGACGCTTAGATGGTCATTTTGTTCAAGGACATGTAGATACAACTGGTATTTGTGAATCAATTACCGAACGTAATGGGAGCTGGGAATTCGTAATAAAATACGAAGCCACAGAACCCGAATATACTACAGTTAAAAAGGGAAGTATTACAGTAAATGGTACCAGTTTAACAGTAGTAAAAAGTGAAAAAGGTTTATTCAGTGTAGAAATTATTCCATACACCTACGAAAACACGATCTTTAAAAACCTAAAGATAGGGGATAAGGTAAACCTAGAATTCGACATACTAGGTAAATATATTATCCGCTTTTTAGAAAGTAGAGCTTAAGATTTTCTTTTCGTAGCCTTAGATCTTAACTCTTCAGGTAGAAGCATGGTTAAACGTTGCTTTCTTACCTCAGGAGTTTCGAGTACGTCGAGACGTATATCAGTTCTTCCCATTTTAAGGAATTCTAATTCACGCGCAGTGGCCTTACTTAGGTCGATAAAAGGAGATGAAGTAACTGGCAACCTATCGTTAATTTTAACGATAACAGATTTATTATTTCTAAGATTAGTAACGCGAGCAATAGTTCCTAAAGGAAGGAATTTATGTGCTGCAGTAAACTTATTACAATCAAAGATTTCACCACTTGCGGTATAGTTTCCTTGAAGAACTTCGCCATACCAGGTTGCTTTACCATAATATGTTTGTAACGATTCTTGATTTGGTGTAACCGGTAATGTTGCAAACATTAAATACAATAAAGTATTCATATATTTCTAATTTTATGGTCGGTAATGCTAAATACTTAACTAAAACCGTGCCAAAATTTCACCACAAAGTTGAGATATAATTAAATACATGTCAAGTAAATAGCCATTTATAACAGCAATTTAACAGGAAAAAAAATGTCACAACCACCCTTCAAAATCCCTGTAAATACTTGGAATTTCAGTAATTCAAGCTTTCAAAAATACAGATATAAATTACCCATATTTCCATATTTAAAATTAGGAAAAGCAGAACGTGGATTATGTGGAGGAATGGTATTTAGTGCATTAGATTATTACTATTCTAATAAATCAATTCCAGAAATTAAATCACTGAATATTAACGATAAAGACCAAATATTCAGATATATAGTAAAACGATTATTCGATAGTTTTGAGATAAAATCAGTGCTTACTTATTATTATTTACAATTACCAATAGTTAAAGAAAATACGCTTAATAAACACACTTCAAAGCAATTAGATAAAATTTTAAGCAAGTTAAAAAAAGAAATTCCAGTACCAGTAACCTTAATTTTAGTAAAAACATATAATCCAGATAGGTTAGGTGAGAATCATCAGGTAGTTTTAACGCAAATACATACGCTTAGAGAAGAACTAATAGAAATTAAGGTATATGACCCTAATTATCCTAAAACAGAGCGAATTTTGAGCATTTATTTAAAAAATAAAATCCCCACTCATATAGAAATGAATGGGGATAGAGTATATGCTTTACATAGTATAAAATATAAAGCGAAAGCAGTTTAATTATTTCTTATTACTATCAACCACTAATCTTTTATCTCTATTAGCAATATCCCAAGCGGTGTAGAAGATAAGGCGCGTGATAGTTTCCATTTTTTCGTAATGTAATTTATCTGGAGTATCAGATGGTTGATGATAATCTTCGTGTACTCCAGTAAAATAGAAAATACAAGGAATATTATTTTTAGCAAAGTTATAATGATCGCTTCTGTAGTAGAACTGATTAGGTTCATTTTCAACATTATATCTATAATCTAACTTGATATTAATATAAGCTGAATTATTATTTTCATTAGCCGCATGTAATTCAGAGCTTAATTTATCAGAACCAATAATATAGACATAATTAGGGTCATTTTTATGGTCTTTATCCATTCTACCAATCATATCGATATTAAGGTTACAAACTGTATTTTCGAGTGGGAAAATAGGATTTTGGGTATAATACATAGACCCTAATAGTCCTTTTTCTTCACCACTTACAGGCATAATAAGGATACTTCTACGAGGTGAAAAGCCAGCTCTTTTTGCAATCATAAAGGCCTCAGCTATTTCAATAATAGCGGCAGTACCTGAACCATCATCATCAGCTCCATAATACACTTTACCATCATGTTTACCTAAATGATCGTAATGAGCTGTAAGTATAATTAATTCATCTTTTAAGTCAGTACCTTCAATATACCCTAAAACATTTTCGCCGGTGATATTAACACGTTCACGTTTTACAGAAATTTTACCTGCACTTTTATTTAGTTCATACCCTTTAATACTTTTCTTTTTACGGAACAATTCCTTTACAGCTTCGTAAGAAGTTTTAGAATCGTGGTTAATAAACAATTCATTAGCTATTTCTTTAGAAATATAGAAAGTTGGGAAACCCCTTTTTTCTTCCTTATTTTCAGCTAACGTAGTTTTAGGTTGTTCTAAATAATGTTTAAGATATTTAAGATCGTTTTCAATATTACGTGATACCTGAATTAGAGCAATTGCACCTTGATTTTTAGCTTCAGCTGATTTAATATTTCTACGTTGGGACCATTCAGACAATTCATAAGTACCCGTAATTCTAGAAATACCAGCTTTATTAATAGGTTCATCTTCAAGAACGATAACAACTTTACCTTTAACATCTAAATTTTTATAGTCGTTATATCCAGAATTTTTATCATTAATACCGTATCCAGCAAAAGTTATAGAATTAAAATCGATTGCAAGATCAGAGAAGTTATTAAAGCAATAAAAATCTTTTAAGAACTGATAATTCTTATTATTAATTTGGATATTAACAGATCCAGGATATTCTTCATATAATGGAAATGTTTGCAAATAACTCATTCCATTAATAACTGGCGGTATTCCAAAGCTTTTAAATTTTTCTTGAAGGTATTCAGCTGCTTTTTTCTGGCCAAGTTTACCAGTTTCACGGCCTTCAAATTCGTCACCAGCTAGATCATAAACTAATGCTTTAAGGTCATTAGCTTGAATAGATTTAGCGAATAAAGCTGCTTCTTGATTAGCTTGAGAAAAAGCGATAGAAGAGTAAAAGCAAGATAGGAGTAAACAGATTTTTTTCATGTTAAATATTAGAAATTCTCGATTTTATTAATTCTACGTTCGTGTCGTCCACCTTCAAATTCAGTATGAAGGAAAGCATAAACAATTTCTTTAGCTTCTTCAATAGAAGTAAAACGAGCTGGCACAGCGCAAACATTGGCATTATTATGTCCACGAGCTAATTCAGCAACTTCTCTATTCCAACATAAAGCGCTACGAATACCATGGTGTTTATTAGCTGTGATATTAACACCATTACCACTACCACAGATAACTATACCAAAATCAACTTTATGGTTAGCAACGGCTTCAGCAAGAGGATGCACATAATCAGCATAATCGGTACTATCGCTATTATTTGTACCAAAATCTTCGATCATAGAATATCCTTCATTTTTAAGGAAATCTATAAGTTGTTGTTTATATTCATAACCAGCATGATCAGCGGCAAAGGCAACTTTTTTCTCCATTTCCATATTATCAATATTAATTGTTTATAAAGTATTCAAAGGTGGTAAATATTGTGTGAATAAACTCCTATAATTAAATTTTGTTTTTAATAAAAATCATGTATGAGTATTAACATATCAACAATGCAGTGAAAAGTTAGTAAGAATTATCAAAGTTTATCGGCATAGTTCTTGACATTAAAATTGAATCTAAAGCATGATAAATTATTAGCAATTTAATTCACAAGTAACTTTGTTAATAACTACGTAAACGTCTAATCTCAAATTATTTTAAATCTAATAACCTATTTGAAAGTTGTTAATACAATACAATAGTTCTAAAGTACAAATTTTTTGAAGGAATTCTTTACACAGTATTAACAAGACATATATATACAACATACTTTTATTTAAATTATCTATTATTTTATTTAATGTTTGTTGAATATTGTGGTGGCCAGTTGAAATTTGAAATCTTAACGTGAAAATCCCCAATTACGAGTTATATTAAAACCTAGATGAATTTCGCCTTTATTTATATTTCCAGTACTTCGTCTTAAATATCCAGAATCGAACATAGGTTGCGAGTTACTAACAGTAATTTGAAAAACGTGTCCACCAGTATTAATTTCAAACCCTATACCAGCGCTATTTCTGTAATTATTAAATTTATTATCTCCAATTCTGTAATGATATTCGCCAGTTATACTGAAAGCAGGAGTGATATGAAATCGAGCACCAGCACCCATTACAAATAGTAAGTTTTTATCTTGTTTAGTTTCAACCATATTAAAATGAGTTAAGGAAGGAGTAAGTTGAATGGACAGCCATTTTGTAAATTTTCTAGAAATTAAAAGTTGGTAAGAAAAAGATAGACGTTGGGAGATATTAACAGGTCTATTGTCGCTATACAATTTTTTTCTTCCATCAATGGCTATAGAAGCTACAGCCGACATAGAAAGCGGGATTTGGCGTATACCTTTAGTTTGTTGAAGAAAAGTATATTTAATAAAACCATCCCAGGTACGGTTATATCCATTTCTACCAAATCCAATTGTTAATTGATCAAGAATACCATATTCAAAACCAAAGCGAATAGAACCATCATCTAAACCGAATAAATCGTAAAATCCTGAACTTAAGCGTCCAAATCTATGTTGAATAAGAAATACTAAAGTATTTCTTGGATAAGATTCGGTAGTATGCATGTTAATAAGTCTAGTTCCAGCGAAAGTATCGTACACTTTTTCTTTTTTAAGTTTAGTAGAATCTTTAACTACGAGTTCATCGAGTAAACCCTGGGCATGAATATTAGAAAGAGTTAGAAAGAAAAAAACAAGTGTGAATAGGTTAGTTTTCATAAACTAATTTTTGTTGAAAGATACAGCTTTTAAGTTACAGATACACTGTATTTAATATGAGTTTTACCTATTGATAGTTAATAATTTATTTGGGATGTTTGAATGAAAATATACTACCTTAGATGAAATTAATATTAGTTTTATGGAAATTCAAAAACTTGTGTTATTAGCGTGCATAGGAATAGGCGCAGGATTATTGAGTGGCTTTATGGGAGTAGGAGGTGGAATAATAATAGTTCCTGCTCTTGTATACTTAATGGGAATGTCGCAGCATGCAGCACAAGGAACTAGTATAGCTGCAATTATGTTATTACCAGTTGGGATTCTATCGGTAATAAATTATAATAAAGCTGGCAATGTGAATTTTATTTATTCTGGTTTAATTGCTTTATTTTTCTTAGCAGGAAGTTATGCGGGAAGTAAATGGGCACAAGGAGTAGATACATTAGTTTTAAAAAGGGTATTTGCTTGTGTTTTATTAGTAATTGCGGTAAAAATGTTCTTCGACGCTAAGTAATTTATAGGTTTTTTAAAAAATTTTGGTCCATTAGGACCATCTTTTATCTTTATTTTTGCGCATGAATTTGCACAAAGCCCCCTTATATATTCCGCTAAAAATTTCTTCGCTTCGCGAAGGTTTATTTTTGGATAGGTTGCGCCAAATGGGCCTGACCCCCGGCAGCGTGATTTCGGTGGTGCGCGGTTCAGTTCTCGGCGGACCAATTGTCGTAAATTTAGGTACTACACTCATAGGCTTGCGATTAGAAGAAGCCGCATACATTCAAGTAACGGAGATTTAATGCATGGCCACAAACTCACTTCCTAAAAACATTTTATTAGCTGGTAATCCCAACTGCGGAAAAACTACGCTATTCAATATGCTTACTGGAATGAGACATCATACGGCCAATTATCCGGGTGTTACCGTTGAAACTAAATCGGCTAATATTAAAATCCTGAATTCCGATAAACAGTTTGTGTTTATACCATGTACTGATTTACCAGGAATTTATAGTCTAGACGCTAAAAGTTTGGACGAAGAAGTAGCAGTAAAAACCTTTCAAAATCAAATTGAATCTAAAGATTCAACACTGCTTTTTTATATAGTAGATAGTACCAATTTCCCTAAAAGTTTAAACCTGTTTTATGAACTTCATAAACTCGGGTTTAAAATGGTTTTGGTATTAAATATGTACAATTTAGCTCAAAATAAAGGCTATTCGATTAATATACTAAAACTTTCAGAGTTGTTGGGTGTTCCTGTTATTAAGATCGAAAAAAGATCACAAGCAACGGTGAATGAGTTTAAACAACACATCAAAAATTTTCAAAAATTACCTAGTAAAAGCGAAACGAAAAATGTGTTACCTCCCATAGAAGAGGTGGTTGCAAAAAGTTTTTATCAACCAGCTATAAATTGGGCTGGGTTTATACAAAAGGCCGATAAATACTTGCTACACCCAGTTTTTGGTCCGTTGATTTTCTTTAGCATAATGGCAATGGTTTTCCAAAGTATATTTTCATGGTCAACCATACCCATGCAAGCCATTGAAAACTTGATGAGTAATGTGGCTAAATTCTTAGGACATACGTTTCCAGATGGTAAAATAAATGATTTGATAGTACAAGGTATAATGCCAGGAATTACGGGAGTATTGGTGTTTATTCCTCAGATAGCGTTTTTGTTTTTTTTCATTGCTATTATGGAAGAGAGTGGTTATTTGGCTCGAGTAAGTTTTATGTTTGACCGACTTATGCAAAAATTCGGCCTAAACGGCCGATCTGTTATTTCACTTATTGGTGGAGCGGCTTGTGCTGTTCCGTCTATTTTGTCGGCCCGTACGATCTCAAATAAAAAAGAACGATTAATAACCATATTTGTTACACCGTTTATAAGTTGTAGTGCTCGTTTGCCAGTATATGCAGTATTAATAGCCTTAGTAGTACCCAAGAGAGAATGGTTAATTTTTAATACACAAGGTTTGGTATTATTAGGTTTGTATTTATTAGGGATTATTGCGGCCTTTTTATCGGCTTGGATATTGAATAAATTCATAAAATCGGACCAAAAAAGCTTTTTAATTTTAGAATTGCCTTTTTATAAACGACCTACCTTTGAACAAGTTGCAAGAGTAGTGTGGAATAAGGTACAAGGGTTTGTATTAAGTGCGGGTAAAGTTATTTTAGCGATATCGATTGTATTGTGGTTCTTGGCCTCTCATGGCCCTGCGGATCGATTTAAGGGAATAGAACAGGAGTTTGCAGGTGTTGAGCTTACAGATGAACAAAAGTCGCTTAAATCGTCTCAAAAGCTCGAAAATAGTTATGCGGGAATTGTAGGTAAAACAATAGAGCCTTTAATTAAGCCTTTGGGCTTCGATTGGAAGATAGGAATAGCATTGTTTACATCCTTTGCTGCGCGCGAGGTTTTTGTTGGTACCATGAGTACTATATACAGTGTAGGTTCTGAAAATGAGCAGTTGCTTTCCGAGAAATTATCGGAGCAAAAAAGGCCAGATGGTACGCCGGTTTTTACATTAGGAGTATCCGTAGCATTGATGTTATTTTATGCCTTTGCTATGCAATGTATGAGTACATTAGCGGTGGTGAAGAAGGAGACAGAGAGTTGGCTAGTTGCACTGGCACAATTTGCCTATATGGGAGTATTTGCATGGGTGAGCGCTTGGATGGCGTATGTATTGTTGTAATTTTTCTGTTTGCTAAAAATAATTTAGCTTGTTTTTTTAAAAAGAAGGAATCTCCTAACTTTAGCAAAGTTTTAAAACTTTGCTAAAGTTTAATAAACCCCAATCAGAAAAAAAATTTCATTTAATTTTATTTAGCTCCAATCTCGGTTTTATAAGTTTTTTTTCTTATTTTATTCTCAATCCACTTATTATAATTCCATGCCCATCAGGGTTGTTAATTTGGATGCCATTTACTTGCCAATACGGATTTTTGGGAATGTGTTTGTTTATACCATATTTCTCAATATTGGCTAAGATTTTATCCATTTCTGTTTCTGGATAAAAAACAAACAAATCATCTTCATCGAACTTATGATCTGCTATTTCGTTTGATTTGGTAAATTCTAAATGCCAATTTTCAGCTTCTAAACCAATGAATATACCATCGTAATGGTCGTGGTCTTTAAATTCGCCTAAGACTTGTAAATTCAATACTTTAGTATAAAATTCGCTCAATGCTTCTATATTATTTGTATGTCGTGCTACTCTGAATACCATTTTGTTTTTTTTACAAAAATAGTATATTCATAAAGAGCTGAAAATTAGGATAAGTTTTGATTATTTTGTAATTGATTTTTGTAATAATTTACATCAATTTCAATTATTGTTTTACTAATTTCTGCACTAAATTATATTCTCCTAATTGGCCTTGAATCATATAAATTCCGGGCTTAAGGTGACTAATATTCAGTTGATTTTCTTGGGAAGAAATTGTTTCAAATTCTGAAATTAATTTTCCATTTAAATCTAGAATTTTCACACGTTCAGCACCATTGGTAATTATGTAGTCTTGAGTAGGATTAGGGTAAATTCTAAAGTTTAATAAACCGTTTTCGTCCACACTAAAATCTGGGCATCTTAAAAAAGCTTTACCAGGAGATCCTAAAAAGCATCCATCGAACCAAGCTTTAGGCGAGCAAACATCTGTATCATTGGTATAATTGGTGTCTAATTCTAGGGTGAAGCCGTGCCCATCGGCACCTTGAGGCCATTCAATATTATCGTTATAATAGGTTACAAAATGTACTTTATTATTGGCTTCATAAAGTCGAACGGCGTCGCCATCAGCACTAAATCCGAATGTAATAGGCCCAACTTTATTCATAACAGTTGGATGTATAGCCGTAAATTTTGCGTTATCGGCATAAACTACTAAGCGAGCAAAAGGATTTAAAATAGTACCAGTAGGGAAAGTAAAAGAGTTGTAATTATTTTTATCAGTAATTCTCCAACCACTAATATTGATTGAAGAACCGGTAGTATTTCTTAATTCGACCCAATCGCCAGGGTCTTGAGTAATTAAGCTATTATAATTAATTTCAGAAATCACTACTTTTTCGTTTACACAAGGAGTTTTAGCAGCTTTAGGCGAACCACCAATACAGCCACAGCTCCAGTTTTTAGGGTCGTTAGGGTCTCCTTGTTCGTTAATAATTTCAAGGGTTCTACCAAGGCCATCAGCACATTTACTCCAAGGAACAGAATCGCCGTATGTAAATTGAATTTTAATAACATTTGCGGCATCTCTTAAAGTAATTTGTTCACTTTTATTACTGAATTGAAATGGCAAAATTCCATCTAAAGTCATGCCATAGATATTCTGAAATTTTGCAGCATTTTCTCCAAGAACTAAGTATCCATTTGGAGGAATTATACTATTAGTTGGAAAAGCATAAGGAGGATTGAATAAACTGCCATCTCTTAATGTCCAACCAGTAATATCGACTGGATTTGAAGAGTAGTTATGAATTTCAATCCAATCGCCAGATGAATTTAAGCTATCGCTATGATAGTTAAGTTCGGTTATAGCAATTTGAGTTAATCCAGTTTGAAGCTGGAAAAAGATGAATAGCAAAGCTATTAGGCCGGTATTTAACTTAGTGTTTTTCATAAGAATACACTATAAAGATATAAGTTTTTAAGAATAGAAAAATAGCTATTAAATTTTTTGCACCTTTGTTGTATATGAAGGTGGTTTTATTCTTTGGATCATTTAATCCTATTCATATTGGTCATTTAGCCATTGCAAATTACGTTTGTGAATTCACAGATGCAGATGCGCTATGGTTTGTAATTTCGCCGCATAATCCGCATAAAGAGAAGAAGTCTTTACTAAACGATCGATTACGTTTTCATCTTGTTCAGGAAGCTATAGACGATTATACGAAAATGAAAGCGAGCGATATAGAATTTGGATTACCTCAGCCTTCATACACGATTAATACACTTACAATTTTGAAGGATAAATATCCTCAACATGAGTTTGTATTGTTGATGGGTGCAGATAATCTTATCAATTTCCATAAATGGAAGAACTACGAGAAGATTTTAGAAAACTACCAGATCATGGTTTATCCTCGTCCAGAAGTTCCTGAGCTTGTTTATGAAAAATACCCGTCGGTGCAACGTATACAAGCGCCTTTAATGGAAATAAGTAGTACTTTTATACGAAATGCTATTGCTAATAATAAAGATGTACGTTTTTATCTCCCACATAAAGTGGCTGAGTATATAGATAAAAACCTTCTATACAAGTAATTAAAAGCTTAGGTTATTAATTTTTACTTCTGCTTTTCCTTCTGCAAAAAGCACTAAATAAAATCTGGTATTGTCAGATTTTACGGACTTTAGTTTTAAAGTATTTACTTTTCCATTAACCAAGAAGAAATCTTGTACTGTATAATTTTGTAAATAACCATTTAAAGAGGCTTGTGCAGCATTAAATTGATCTGTGAGGTCGAACCTAAAAGCTTTAGCAATTTTATTTCGAATGGTGCTTTTAAAAAGCCAATTTGCCGATTTAATTAAGCCTTGTTTTGTCCTTAAATCATAGTCTAAATCGGCTAAATAAAGCTCATTGGTTTTGCTGTCGAATGCAGGTTTTCCTTTTAAATAGAATATAGAACGAAGATCTAATGATGTGAAGGTTTTTATAAAAACCTCGTTATTAGCCCCAAAAATATCTATTTCATCTATCTTAATATTCTTGTTTTTAGTTACAGCAAATACTGAATCTTTTAATACGCCATTAGCTAATTTACTGGCTTCTTTAAAAGGCAAATCAACCTCTAACTCTACTTTAAATTGACTCGATGGTTGAGCTACAGTTATATTGGGTAGGGGAGTGGTATTACCTGCAGGCATGCTTCCAAAAGAAGTTATAATTCGGGTTTTTAGTCCACCTTTTAACAACATCATTTTATCATTACATACAATGGGAGCCATAATAAATTCATAAGGCTCAAGTCGTATCCAAGCATTATAAGTACTATCCACTAAATATGGTATTTGGATTAATTTCCAGAATTTATCTGCTTCTTTTTTAAGATTAATGCTGTTTTTAATCTCGTAATCGATACGAGTTGCTAAATCTTTCAGCTGGGTTGATAATTCTTTTTCAACGAGGGTTTTAATATTAATGCGTAATGGACCTAGTTTTATATAGGGATCTTTCGTTATTTCGAAGGAAGAAGATTCTGTTTTTGTGTCGATTAACCAGTTAGGATAAAGTGTAATTTTTGAAGAGAAGGTGATATTCGCTTCAAACTCGGTCGAAGTTTCTACTTTAGGACAAATACTACAAGCTTCGTATTGACCAGAAAACCAGATTTTTAAAGGCAGAGTAATTCGGATAAGGTCTTTAATTCCTTGGAATCTAAAAGCTCCTGTTTTAGTAACAATTAGCTTAATATTATCCTTGTTATTATTGTCATAACTATTGTCTTCATAAATCAAGTTTCCTTGTTTTTTTTCAAGCGCTAATTCTATTTCTCTATAAGGTATTTGAATCGGAATTGAAATCTCCGACATGGGTAATTCTTCTACTTGAACCTGAGCTTCTAGTTCAGGTGCAGGCATAACAATTCTACTTTTACAGCTAAAGGTGTAAATTATTGGAAATGCTAAGAATGCGAGAAAAATTCTTTTCATTTGTGTTAATATTAAGAGAGTGATGGATATTCGTCATGCAAAATACAATGATATTGAGCAGGTTGTAAAGATATACAATAGTGCAATTCCCGACAAATTAGCTACAGCCGATTTAACAGAACAATCGGTTTACGAAAAAATGGATTGGTTTTGTAAACATAGCGAACATAAATATCCATTATTAGTTGCTGAAGCAAACAAACAAATTATAGGTTGGGCTTCAATTAGCGCTTTTTATGGCAGACCAGCATATGCAAAAACTGCTGAAATAAGTATTTATATACTAAAATCGCATCAAAATAAAGGAATTGCTACTAAGTTACTTTCCAAATTATTAGATAAAGCCAAACAAAATGGATTTCAACAAATACTTGCCTATGTTTTTGGACATAATGAAGCAAGTATCAATTTCTTTGAAAAATGCGGTGTTATAAAACGTGCAGAATTGCCACAATTGGCAGATATGGAAGGATTTATGGCTGATTTAATTATTTTACAAAAGAGCATTTAATTTATTCTTCATTAAAAACCCTACTATGCTAACAAC
>DATCKI010000121.1:0-11680 GCA_036562365.1 Bacteroidia bacterium
TGGGATACGAAAGAAGAAGATGTGCTAAAATTCGCCAATTTTCTAAACGAAAAACTCGCTTAGAAAGGACGGAATTTTACATACTTTATCTTCTTACCCATTTCTAACCACATTTGTTCGTAGAATGTTTGTACAGAGGTAAGAATATCACCTTCTGGACGTTCGGCATAAACATCCGGACAATTATCGAGCAATTCCCAATTATTGTCTTTAACGGTTTGAAGAGTGAATTCGTAAAACATATCGTCGTCGCTCTTCAAATTGATGGTTCCATCAGGTAACAAGAATTTTTTGTATCGTTCGACCATTTGGAGACCGGTTAAACGTTTTTTCTCTTTACTCTCGCGAGGTTGAGGGTCAGGGAAAGTTGCCCAAATTTCGTTTACTTGGTCGTTATGATCGAAGAAATTAGGGATTTGATCAATACGAGTACGTAAGAAGGCAACGTTCGAAATATTTTCTTCTAAAGCCGTTTTAGCACCACGCCAAAAACGAGCCCCTTTAATGTCGACACCAATAAAATTTCTGTCGGGGAATTTTCTAGCTAAAGCCAATGAGTATTCACCTTTACCACAGCCTAATTCAAGAGTTATAGGATTATCATTTTTAAAATGCCCCTGACGCCAGTTCCCTTTTAGTGGGAATCCATTGTCTCTTACTTCGTAAAAATTTGGTTGATATACATTTTCGAAAGTTTCGTTTTCGGCGAAACGGAATAATTTATTTTTTCCCATGACTTAAAATTGTTAGAAACCCGACATGGTTTCAATAAATATTTCTGTTGTATTGGCTTGGTAACCAGTTTTTAAAGTATTGCTAATGCAGGTTGCTATGTCCTCTGGGTCAATAAGTAATGAAGGGTCTACAGGACTATCTTCCCAAGATTTAGTATATACGCTAGCTGGGTAGATTCCAGTTACTTTTACACCTTTAGGTTTTAATTCTTCAGCTAACATTTTATTCCAAGCTCTTAATGCTTGTTTAGCCATGGTGTACGATGCCGCTTCTTTACGGTATTCGGTACTAACTATAGAACCTATATTGAAAATATGACCTTTATTTTCGGCTATATCTTTCCACAATAAAGCGGTAAGGTTAACCGGTGTAATTAGGTTAATTTGTAAAGATTTGTAGAGTTGATTGTGTTCATCTAAAACAGAATCTTCCATGTATTGCCCAACATTATTCACTAATACATGTAAGTCTATACCCTCGGTACTAATTAAAGATGAAAGTTCTACTAGCTTCATGTGGTCGGTTAAATTACCTGCATGCACGTAAACTTCAATTTCAGAATTAATTTCAATTAATTCTTCAGCTCTACGTAGTAGTTTTTCTTCATTACGCGCTGCTATGATAAGGTTATAACCTTCTTCAGCTAGCTTTTGGGCTGTGGCCCAACCAATACCTTCCGATGCTCCCGTGATTAATGCAAACATGGTGCAAATTTATTAGTAATTTGCAAGCCAAATGTCTCCAAAGAAAAAAATACTTTATTGTGTGCTTAATTGGGGCCTTGGTCATGCCACTCGGAGCGAGGAATTAATTAGAAATTTAAAACAAGAAAATGAGCTTGTTTTAGCCTCTGATGGTATAGCCAAAGTCTATCTGCAAAAGGCTTTCCCCGATTTGGAAGTGCTTGAAATGCCTTCCTATAATATTAGGTATGCTAAGTCGGTTTGGGGCACGCGTTTTAAATTATTTTTTCAAGCTATTTCTAAAATCCCTCTACTTTTTAAAGAGAAAAATTGGGTAAAAAGGGTTTGTAAACAGAAAAATATAGACTTAATTTATTCTGATGGTCGTTTTGCTTGCTATCATGAAAATATTCCTTCAATTTATATTACTCATCAACTTAATTTAAAAAGTGGCATAGCTTGGGGTGATAAAATTTTAAGTCGTTTGCACGGTATTCTTATTTCTAATTATTCTGAAATACATATTCCTGATTATGAAGATGATGAATTTTCCTTGGCTGGAGAATTAAGTAGAAAGCCAAGTTTTAAAATTCCACCTATTAAATATATAGGTCCACTTTCTAGATATAATAATATAGTGGGAGAGGAGGGAAATTATATACTATTTATTTGTTCTGGACCTGAACCACAAAGAACTATATTAGAAGACGGATTTTGGGAAGTGGCTGAAAAGCTGGATGGAGTTGAATGTATTATAATTCGTGGGTCTAATTCGTCGAAACAGCTAAATTCTGGACATATTAAATCTATTGATTTAAGTTTTGGTGAAGAATTAGGAAAACTTATTGCTAATGCTAAACTCGTAGTTTGTAGAAGTGGGTATAGTAGTGTAATGGATTTGCATATGCTAAAGAAAGAGAATGTAATTTGGATACCGACTCCTGGACAAGGAGAACAAGAATATTTGGCTAAATTTTTAAGGAAGAAAAAATGGGGCATGTGCATTTCACAAGTCGAATTTTGGAAAGTGAAATTGAAGAAAGATATAGATTTGTGTCTGCGTTCTAAGATTATTTAAGTCTTTAGTTTATTAAATTAAAGTATAAACAATTAGGTTTGTGCTTAGTTATCATGGTAAATAATTCGAAAAACAGTTTATATACAGTATTACTTGTAACCGCAGCTCTGATTATTGGAGCTTTGGCAGGTAAGCATTTCTCAACCAATAATTCTGGAGAAAGTGGCTCTAGAGTTTGGATTACGGGGAACTCAAAAATTGAGCAAATCCTCAAGTTGATGAAAAATGATTATGTAGATTCTCTCGATGTGGATTCCATTTCGGAATTGGCAATTATTAATCTTTTGGCCCAATTAGACCCACATTCTGTATATATGCCGCCGGTAGATTTAGAAGAGTTTAATACCGAAATGCAAGGCGAGTTTGATGGTATAGGTGTGGAATTTAATATTTTACGTGATAGTGTTGTAGTTGCAAATGTTTTGCCTGAAGGGCCATCTTCTAGAGTGGGTTTGAAAGAAGGTGATAGAATTGTAAAAGTGGATGGTGAAATAATTGCGGGTATTGGAATTACCAATGCTGATGTAATTAAAAAGTTGAGAGGCGAAAGAGGTACTAAGGTAAATGTGGTGATTTATAGACCAGCCCAAGGAAAAGAACTAGAATTTACTATCACGCGTGGCCCAATTCCTGTTCATAGTGTTGATAACGTAGTTATGTTGTCGGATGCTATTGGATACATTAAGGTATCTCGATTTATTGATAAGACACATAAAGAATTTAAGGCCGGAATAGCTCAGTTAAAAAGCGAAGGGGCTAAAAAATTAATAGTAGATTTAAGAGGAAATGGTGGAGGTTATTTGAATCAGGCCGTAGATATGATCGATGAATTATTGGCTGATGGTTTAATTACATATACACAAGGTGCACATAGAAAACGTAAAGATTATAAAGCAAAGGCTGGTGGTATTTTCGAAAAAGGAGAATTAGTTGTATTGATTGACGAAAGTTCGGCAAGTGCGAGTGAAGTTTTTGCCGGAGCAATTCAAGATAGAGATAGAGGATTAATAGTAGGTCGCAAATCTTTTGGTAAAGGTTTGGTGCAAGAAGTGATCAATTTAACAGATGGTTCGGCTATACGTTTAACTATTGCAAGGTATTATACACCAAGTGGAAGATGTATTCAAAAACCCTACGAACATGGAATGTTTGAATACTATTTTGGTACACATAAAGAGAATATAGATTCTTTAGTTGAAGCAGGTGCTTTAGAGAAATTTTATACAGCTTCTGGTAGATTAGTATATGAATCGGGAGGTATAACTCCGGATATAGTTGTAGAAGAAGATTCGAGTGGAATTACAGATAAAACCTATGATTTATGGCAGAAAGGTATTATTTATGACGTATCGTTTCAATTGGCAGATATGTATAGAGATTCTAAGAGTTTGCCTTCATCTATTGACGAAAAAATCTTATCCTTAACTCAAAAATTGGCAGAAGAAGATTTAAAATTAACTGCTGCGGAGCGAAAGTTTGTTTTAATGCAGACAAAAAGGTATTTATCGCGGAATTTGGGTTCGAATAAAGATGCTACTCGTCAACTTTTAAAAGCAGATAAAGTTATAATAGAGGCTATCAAAGCCTTTGATAAGTATCCTTTTTAATTATTTACGTAAGCGATTTGTCCGTTGAAAGTACATTTATAGTTTTTCAGCGGAAAGCTAGCAGGCCCTTGAGCAACTTGTCCACTTATAGTAATAAATTGGCTATGACAAACTGGGCAGCTAACAAAGACGCCATCTTCTTGTAGGCGAGCATTTCCGTTATATGGTTCGTTGGTGCATTGAAGGTCGAAAGCGTACATATCTTCGTAGGTAGCGCGCACGACAAGGAGCCCGCCGTAACCTTCTTCAGGCACTATAATATAGCCACCCACCGCATTAAGGGCTGCATTTTCGGGAGACCCTATATTGAAAGAACGGTTAATAGGCACGCTCGGGATAGGGTTCTGAGGAGTATCTGAGCAGGAATAGAAAATGCTGCTATATATAATAAGGAATAAAACCGACAATCTACTTAACATAATTAATTATCTCTAGTTTTAGAATTACACAAATGTATAAAACGAAACGGAAAATTTTTTAGTATAAAACTATTTAATATACGATAGTATACATCGATATAAAGAAATAAGTGTTCATAGGGAGTAATTAAAAGGACTTATATTTGTAGAAAAAGGAGAAGTTATGAAAAAGTGGATATATATAATAATAGGAGTAATAGGGATGAATGTATATTCATTGCCAGTATATGCGCAGAAGGAGGATAAGCAAATAAAGAGAGAAGTAAAGAAGCAGCAGAAGAAGAATGAGAAGGCAATGAAGGCGGGGATAAAGTATGGCAAGAAGAGGCATTTATCTATACAAGATAAGGCGACAAGGAAGAGAATGAAGAGGAATTTAAAGAGGAGTAATAAGCAAGGAATAAGGTAAGATTAAGGGAATGTTAAAAGGTGTCAAGTTGGAGATTGAGAAGTATTTAGGGGGACTAATTGAGGTATAATAGGGACGAATTGGAGATAATTTCCGACAAACGACAAATTTTGTCATTTGAATAGTTAAATTATGTTTCTACATTTGAAAATGAAATAGAGCATGTAAAAATAGGGATGAATTAGGATTTTTAATAGACTGATTAGCAAAAATTAAAGACGAGTTTTGATAAAAAAATGCAAAAAAAAAATCTTAATGGTTTGTTAAAGACTTATGAATAACTATTTTTACGGCCTTAAAGTTTAAATTAACGTAAACTGCGCTGAATTTATGATGAAAAAATTACTCATTGCGCTTCTATGCTTTACAGCCTCATTTGCAGGTTTTGCTCAAGGTAATACCGGTGAGATTGAGGTGTATGTATTGGGTGACAAAGGTGAACCACTACCATTCGCCAACGTGCTAGTATATAGTGGTAGTATTAAAATTGGAGGTGGTACTGCCGACATGAATGGTGTGGCTAGGATTAAAAACGTACCTGTTGGAGAATATACTGTAAAAGTAACTTCAGCAGAATATCCTGGTAGTACTCGTGAACTACAAAAAGTGAGAGTATCAAGTAACGCCATTAATCGTCAGGAGGTTAAGTTCCAAGCTACTGTCTTGAAAGTTACCACAATTACAGCGGAAAAAGTGGTAGATGTTGGTAAAACAAGTACCGAAACAAACTTCTCAAGAGAGCAACTTGCTAAATTACCTTCACGTGATATCTCTACAGCGGTACAATTAGCTGAGGGCGCGAACGGTAATGGTGAAACTACGACCTTACGTGGTTCTCGTGGTGGTCAACAAGTTATCGTCGATGGTGTTAAAATGAGAGGAGGAGTTAACCTTCCTTTGACTGCTGTTCAGGAGATTACCATTATTACAGGTGGTATTCCAGCTGAATTAGGAGATGCAACGGGCGGTTATCAAATCATCAATACACGTGGTATTGTTGATAGATGGTTTGGAAGTATTGAGGCTAATACCTCTCAATTCCTTGATCCTTATGGACATCATTTAGGAGCCGTAACAGTTGGTGGTCCAATTGCTTTCAAGACTATTAAAGATAGTACAGGTAAAGTTGAATTAGACCAAAATGGTAAAGCTAGAAAAGAAGCTGTAGCGGGTATTATTTTCGCTGTGGAAGCTAATTATAAAAAAGACCCACGTCCATCTTTTGGTGGTTGGTATGTATTAAACCCAAATGTACGTGAGGCAATTTTAAATGACCCATACAGCCGTTTCGACGCTGGGGTTGTTCCAAATGCAGCTTATTTAAGTAAAGACGATTTTACTATATCTAAATTTCGTAAAAATGCGCAGAGTTTAAATATAAATGGAGTTTTAAAAGTAGATATGCGTCTTGGTAAAAACTCTGTATTTACTGTAGGTGGTAATGGTTATTATAATACTAACCGTAATGTTGCTTCGTCAGGTGGGGCTGCTCCTGAAGCTGGTCACCCTATGAACTGGCAAAATTATGGTGTAAATAATAACTACTCATATAACGTATTTGGTCGTTTTACTCAATTCTTTGAAGGAGCTCCTAATAAGAAAAATGGAGTATCGAACGGATCATTTACTTTACAAGTTGATTATTCTAAAACCTTTGGTGAAAACTACGATAGCCGTAATAAACGTAACTTGTTTAACTATGGTTATGTAGGGCAATTCGACGTTCAAAGAACGCCAGCATATGCTCGTGGTATTGATGAGGTGACAGGTTTAGATGCTTGGTTATTAAATGGTTATGTTGAAAGCGAAGTATTCTTTACTCCTTCTAATATTAATCCTGAGCTTGCTGCTTATACAAATGATGTATATCGTTTAAGTAATACACCTTTAGGAGTTTACGATAACTTCAATAGCTTAATTCAATTTCAAGCTTTAAGAAATGGTGACCAACCTGGTTCTATTTATGGTATTTATTCAGCTCCAGGAGCATTTTATAATAGCGTTGGTAAAGCTTCAAACTCTCAATTCCGTGTTTTAGGTAATGGTCAATTCCAAATTAAAGGTCATAACTTAAAATTTGGTTTCGAGTTTGAACAACGTAACGATAGAAGTTATTCGCTTGCTCCAAGTAATATGTGGACTATTGGTCGTCAGTTAGTGAACCGTCATATGTCAAACTTAGACTTCACTAACCCGATTCCTGTTTATGATGAATTCGGAGTATTCCAAGATACTATTAACTATCAATACTTATTTGCTGATACTGCTCAAGCTTATTTCGATAAGTCTTTACGTAATGCATTAGGTATGGATCCAAATGCTATTGAATATTTACAATTCGATGCTGTAGATCCTTCAAAATTATCTATTGAGATGTTCTCTCCAGATGAGTTACTAAACAATGGTAATAATATTGTTAGTTACTATGGTTATGATGCATATGGAAACAAATTAAAAGGTGGTACTTCTTTAGAAGATTTCTTTAATACAAAAGATAATAACGGAATGTTCACCCGCCACATTGCTCCTTTCCAACCAGTTTATATTTCTGGTTATATTATGGATAAGTTCTCAATTCGTGACTTAATCTTCAATGTAGGTGTGCGTGTTGACCGTTACGATGCAAACCAACGTGTACTAAAAGATCCATATTCATTATATGAAACTCGTACTGCTGGTGAAATTACTGGAGTATCTCATCCATCTAATATTGGTGATGATTATGTAGTATACGTAACTTCTAATCAGTTAGACGATGCAAACAAACAAATCGTAGGTTATCGTTCAGGAGATCGTTGGTTCAATGCACAAGGTGCAGAGATTAATGACCCTACTGTATTACGTGGTAATAATATTGTACCACAACCTTGGTTAGTTAACAATAATGAAAGCGTTGGTAATGGAAATTTCAACGTTGCGGGTTCATTCAAAGATTATAAACCGCAGGTTAACGTTCAACCACGTATCGCATTCTCGTTCCCAATTAACGAAACTGCAATGTTCTTAGCTCACTATGATGTTCTAGTACAACGTCCGGCTTCGGGTATCAACCGTTTAGATCCGTTCAACTACTATTATTGGGCTAATACTTCATATAATACTGCAAACAGAATTTTTAATAATCCTGAACTTCGTCCAGAGAAAACTATTGACTACTCTTTAGGTTTCCAACAACAAGTAGGAGAAAAATCAGCGATTAAAATTACTGCATACTATCGTGAGATTCGTGACCAAATTCAAGTGGTACGTATTAGTGAGGCATATCCTGCTACATATTTCACTTACAGAAACTTAGACTTTGGTACTACTAAAGGTTTCACATTGACATTCAACAGAATTAAGAGCAAATATGTAGGTTTCAATGCATCATATACCATGCAGTTTGCTGAAGGTACAGGTGCAAGTTCAACTTCATCATTCAACTTAGTGAGTCTTGGACAACCTAACCTACGTATATTACAACCACTTAGCTTAGATCAACGTCACTTCTTCAACGTATTCTTTGACTTTGGATTTGGTGACAACGAAGGTCCTGCTATTAAACGTAAAAAAGGTGAAAACAAAAACGATATCAGACCATTAGAAAATGCTGGTTTCTCATTAACCTTTACTGGTGGTTCTGGTTTACCTTATAGCCGTAGTACGCAAGTATCTTCATCTGTTGCTAATACACCGTTTAGTGTGTCTCCATTACAAGGATCTATTAATGGATCTCGTTTACCTTGGCAGTTTAACATCGACTTACGTGTTTACAAACAATTCACCTTTAACTATGGTGGAACTAAGAAAGACGGTGTAAAAGGTCGCGTGAACGCAAGAGAAGGAAATGCAGAGGTTTACTTATTAGTAAACAACTTATTTAACTTCAAAAACGTAATTGGAGTTTACCGTTATACTGGAAATGCTGATGATGATGGTTTCTTAACTAATGAGCAAACACAAACTTATATCAGCTCAATTATACCAGATGAGCAAGCTTTCCGTACATTATATAGCATGGGTGTGAATAATCCATATAATTTCTCACAACCACGTCGTATTCGTTTAGGTGTTAGCTTCAATTTCTAATTAATAACAGGACAAGAATTAAAATATTTAAAATTATGAAAAGGTTTATATTTTCGCTCGTAATAAGTACCCTCCTAGTGATGGGTTCTTGGGCTGAGGCTTCAGCCGCGAAGTATGTAGGAGCCAAAAATAGCAATGGTAGTGCAGCTAATAAAGCACTATCTGCTGGTTGTGCTAACCCGCAAGCTTCTGCTACATTGGACCTAAATAATGTTCGTACCCTTATTCACTCTGGTGGTGATATGTGGTGGGACTTAAAGCAATTTGCTCGTTATTTAGTTCCTGCAGATGGAAATACAGCACATGCTTTATATGTTGGTACATTATGGATAGGTGGTACCGACGTTAACGGTCAGCTTAAAATTGCTGCTCAACGTTATCGTGCTAATGGTCCAGACTTCTATACAGGTCCTCTTAATCGTTCTGGTGCAAACCAAGGTGAGATTGATGCAGCAACCTGTTCTGAATACGACCGTATCTGGAAAATTACTCGTGAAGCTGTAGTTAAACATAACTTATGTTTAAACTTAAATCCTTCGGACCCTATTTGTGAAGGATATACAATTCCAACCGATATCCTAGAATGGCCTGCATTTAGCTATTTTGATAATGACCCAGCTATGAGTGGTGGTCAACATTCAATTCAGTTTATTCACGCACCATTTATCGATATCGATAACGATGGGGCTTATAATGCTGCCGCAGGTGATTATCCAGCTTATGACTTATTTAATGCTGTTGACTGTTCAGTGGATCGTACTCCATATCTATATGGTGATATGACTCTTTACTGGATCTTCAACGATAAAGGTAACATGCACTACGAAACTGGTGTATCAGTTGCTAATACTATTGGTATGGAAGTTCGTGCTCAAGCATTCGCTTTCGCTACCAACGATGAAATTAATAACATGACTTTCTATAACTACGAGTTAATTAACCGTGGTACTTCAACTTTATATAACTGTTATTTTGGTGTAAATACCGATGGTGACTTAGGTTGTGCGCAAGACGACTTTGCAGGTTGTGACGTTACTCGTGGTTTTGGTTATGTATATAACTCTGACCCTGATGACGCAACTTGTGGTGGCTCTATTGGTTATGGCTTAAATCCACCTGCAATTGGTATCGACTTCTTCGAAGGTCCATACCAAGACTCAAACTTATACGACGACTCATTAGTAGTGGGTGATGTAAATACTTACTTAGCTATTAATGGTTTAGGTTATGGCGATGGTTTGATAGATAATGAACGTATCGGTATGCGTCGTTTCTTATATTACAGAAATGAATCTGGTAATACCCCACAAAGTGACCCAGATGCGGGTATTCAATATTATAACTACTTACGTGGTTTCTGGAAAAACGGTGTACGTATGACCTATGGTGCATATGGTTACCCAGATCCTGCACAATGTGGTTATTCAAACCAATCTGCCGATTTCATGTTCCCTGGAGATTCAGATCCATTACATTGGGGTACAGGTGGTGTAGATATGGGCTTTGATTGGAAAATGGAAGCTCCAGGTTCTGGTTGTGCGCAATTAGCTGCTGCCGATTTCCGTTTCGTACAATCTGCTGGTCCATTCACCTTATTACCAGGTGCTGTTAACGATATCACAACTGGTGCTGTTTGGGCACGTTCATTCTCAGGAAATCCATTCGAATCTGTTGAGTTAGTTCGTAAAGCTGACGATAAAGCTCAATCTCTATTCGAAAACTGTTTCCGTGTATTAGATGGTCCAGATGCTCCAAATGTTACTGTTACTGAGTTAGACCGTGAGTTAATCCTTTATTGGAATAACATGTCTATCTCTAACAACAAAAACAATAATTATATTGAAGAAGATTATACTATTGTTGATACTACTTTAACTGAAGAAGAAAAATCTTACAAATTCGAAGGTTATTTAGTATATCAATTAAAAGATGAGTCAGTTACTGCAGATGATCGCCATGATTTATCTAAAGCAGTACTAATTGCTCAATGCGACGTTAAAAACTTCAATCCAGACGGTACACCAATTTCAACTTTAATCAACTATAATACAGATCCAGATTTAGGTATTACTATACCTACAGTTGAGGTTGAAGGTGCTAATGCTGGAATTTTCCAAACTTTACGTGTAACTGAAGATGCTTTCGCAAGTGGTTCAGATAAGCGTTTAGTTAACCACAAAAAATACTACTTCATGGTATTAGCATATGGTTATAACCGTTATAAAAAATATGGTCCAGAAGGTGGTCAGATGACTGGTCAAACTAAAGAATTTATCGCTAGCCGTAAATCAGCTACTGGTAAGATTCAAGTTTATACAGCTATTCCACATATTTCTGCTCCAGAATCAAATGGTACTATTGTAAACTCAGTGTATGGAGATACACCAGAAATTACTCGTCTTGAAGGTCAAGGTAATGGTGGTTTAGAGTTAGATATTACTCCTGAATCTGAAGAAGTTATTATCAAAGACCCATATATTGCATACGACTTAAAATACAAAAGAGGTGCTGGTCCAATTAAAGTTAAAGTAATTGACCCACTTTCAATTGAAAAAGGAACTTATTTACTTAAATTCTTAGTTCCTTCAACTTCAACAGATGGTCCTTCATTAATTCGTATTGTATCTAAAGATACTCGTTGGGTATTATTAGAAAAATCTACTATGGATACTGTTGCAGTT
>DATCKI010000132.1:0-21588 GCA_036562365.1 Bacteroidia bacterium
TTTTAAAAGATCAAGTAGGCTTTGAGCGCAGAGTATTAGCTTTTCCGGAGAGGTATTTCGACTAGTGATTCTGCCTATATGCAGATTTATACCTGAAAAGATTAATTAAAACAATTGTACAATATTGTATTCACAAAAAAAGACCGAGTATAAACTCAGCCTTCATAATTATTTCAGTTAACTAAAAGAATTTATCCTTTAGCTAAATATTTTGCTTAACGACGACGTATGTTTGGATTGTAAAATCCACCAGGCATCTGTTGCACTTTTTTCATTTGTTGCTTAATGTATTTTATTTGCTCTTCAACTAAACCAGCTTTGTCGTGTTTTTTAGCTTCTGATAAATACTTTTCAGCTTCTAATTTCTTTCCTTTTGCTAAAGCCGTAGCAGCAAGGTTAACGTATGCAATTGCTTTATCATGATCGAAACGTAAACCTAGCGAAAGTGCTTTTTTCATTAAAGACTCGGTATGGCCTATACCTTTATCTGCAGAAGTAACAGCTGATAAATAGTAAAAATAACCACGTTGTCCTTTATGTAATTGTTTATCTGGATTTTTAATTTTAGCTAATAAACGCGCAGCACCATCTGTGTCTTGTTTACGCATTTTTAGTAAAACTAAAATCAAAATCTCATTGAAAAAGTAAAAAATCACTGGTATAGCAGCGAATAATATCATGGTAATACCCCATCCAATATCACCTGCAATAAACCAAGCAACTGAACCAGCTAATAATAAACCAGCTAATATTAATTTAATGTAATTCGGCATAACTCAATAGTTAGACTGCAAAGGTAAGGCTAAAGAAACGATTTAGAAAACTTTTTATTTACTAACTCGTTTTAAGCCTAATTGAGCTAATTGATGTTCTGGGTCAACACGCAAAGTTGCCTCGTAATCGGTCTTAGCAGCTTGCTTATTGCCTTTTAACTCATATGCATAGCCTCGATGATAAATCGCATTTGCATAACGAACATCTTTGCGAATCGCTCTGTCGAAATAATAAATAGCACTGTCTTTTACATTTAAGTCGAATAAAAAGACATAACCAATATTGTGTAAAGCCGCTGGATTTTCTGGAGATAATTTAATCATTGCTTTATAAAAATGTATAGCCTCCTCTGGTTGTCCATTTTCTTGATAATAATACGCTAATCCATAATAAGCCTCAGGCTTAGTTGGATTTGCATCAATAGCATTTTTGAAATAGGTGGCTGCTAATGGGTGACGCTTATTTGAAAAAATTGTACCTAATTGCATATAAGCATTGAAATAATCTGGGTCCACCTCTACACAAGTTTGTAAACTCGATATAGCCGCCGCTGTATCACCCATCTCTGAATATGCCATTCCTTTTAAGAAATATCCTTTACTATTGTATTGATCTATACGTAAAGCTTTATTTACGAATATAAACATACTATCGTAGTTCTGAAGATATAAGTTGAATTCCCCAAACTTCATTAAAGCTTCAATATTATTGGGTTCAACTTCCAATGCCTTTAAGAAACATTGGCGGGTTTCAACCGGCTTGTTTAAAATTAAATTTAAATCGCCCAATAATATGTAATACGATGCCTTGGTGCTGTCTAAACTAATGGCTTTCTGACAATCAACTACAGCTGAAGCCGGACTATCCGTTTGAAAATGATATTGAGCACGTGCAAAATAATTTTCTGCATTGTTCGGATCTTCTTCAATCAATAAATCCAAGTTTCTTAGTACAGTTAAGGTGTCGTTTAAACTTGAATCTGCTTTAGATTTAGGTCCTTTTTTCCCACAAGAATTCAGACCCATTAATCCAATTAATATAATTCCAGCTATTACTATAATCCTATTCATTAGTCACAAAAGTAATATTTTTATTTAGCAGGGCTTCGGATAAATTTTCTTAGTTATCGGACTTAGGTTTAGGAATGAAATAACTACTTATTCCACCCAAAATTACATAAGCAGTAAAGAAGTAGAACCCACTTTCTAAGCTTGCAAAAAAGCGAACATCTGAGTTCGACATAGAACTAATCACCAAAAACGAGATAAGTATACTCAACGAAAATACATCGGCCATAGCCCATTTATTTAAAGCTATAATTACGTTGTAAAGCGTTTTATTTTTAGTTGGTTGTACAATAAAGTAGAGATAGCTTAAAGATTTAATCACGGGAATAATCATTCCAAAAAGAAATAAAAGAAATGCAGGAAGTAAAAATCCACCTTCGTACAATTCCCAAATGGTTTTGCTTATACTTCGGGTTTCATTAAAAACTTCTGTTTGCATGAATAGCATTTGTGCCATGGCTCTAATATTCATAAATGGTAGGATCCAACCTAAAACCATACAAATCAATGAGCCTAAAATTAAGGCTATACCTATAAGTTTGTTCTTATTCATTATACGAAGTAGTTAACTGGGTTTGTTTTAGTTTCAGCAGCTTCCATAGCTATTCCATCAAAGTGGGCTTGAAGCTTACGAAGTATTAAGTCGATCGTAAATTGCTCCGATTCAAAATGGCCTATATCAATTATGCTAAGTTTATTCTCCGCATCAAAGAACTCGTGATACTTTACATCTGAAGTCAAGTACACATCAGCCTTACTTCTAATAGCATTTGGAAGTAGAAAAATTCCACTTCCTCCGCATAGAGCTACTGTTTTTACGTTGCGAGATAAATCTCCTGTGTATTTTATTGCTTTAAGGCCAAATTTAGCTTTTAATAAATTTAGAAAATCCGCTAAACTAAGTTCCTTTTCCAAAGTTCCAATCATACCGCTACCTACATAAGGATGTGGGTTTTGCAGGGCAATTATATCATATGCCACCTCTTCGTATGGATGTGCTTCAAGCATAGCTTGGATTACAGAAGATAGCAGATAATTTTCCACTAAAACTTCAAGTTTTAATTCCTTTACTTCTTCGTAGGTGTTTTCTGAACCTATATGTGGATTAGCATTTTTAAGAGGGCGGAAAGACCCTATCCCTTCACTTCTAAAAGAGGCCATATCATAATTTCCAATTTGGCCAGCCCCCGCATCAAACATAGCTTGAGCCACGGCTTGTGCATTTTCAATTGGAACAAAAGTGATAAGCTTAGAAAGAATTTGTGTTTTGGGTGCCAAAATCCGAGTATTTTCAAGGCCTAAACGGTTCGAGATTTCCTTATTAACTCCACTCGAAATATTATCTAAATTCGTATGAATGGCAAAAATAGCTATATCGTGTTTAATGGCTTTAATAATGCAACGTTCAACATAATTAGCACCTGTTAATTTCTTAAGACCTTTGAATACAATTGGATGATGTGCTATAATTAAGTTTGCCCCTTTTCGAATCGCTTCATCAACTACCTCTTCAGTAGCATCGAGACTAACTAAAATTTTACGAACGTAGGATGAGGCATCTCCACAAATAAGTTGTGCATTATCATAACTTTCTTGGTAAGCTGGGGCAGCCCAATCTTGTAAAAAAGCAATAATTTGTTGAATCTTCATAGGCACGAAGTTACTAAATAGCGTGTAAAATGAGTGATTAAAAAATCCCGACTGAATTTATATCTTTGTGGAAAGTAAAAATAACAGAATTATGGCACAGAATATGGAAGAACAACAAATAAATATAGAATTAACTGAAGAGGTTGCTGAAGGAATTTATAGCAATTTGGCAATAATTTCGCATAGTAATGCCGAGTTTATAGTTGATTTCATCAAAATTATGCCGGGTTTGGCAAAAGGAAAGGTGAAAAGTAGAATTATATTAACCCCTCAACATGCTAAGAAGTTAATGCTTGCTTTACAAGAAAATGTAATGCGATTCGAAGCTCAAAATGGAACTATAAAAGATGTAGATAATACACCTCCAGGGATTCCTATGAACTTTGGTGGTCCGGTTGGAATGGCATAAAAATTTAGCGTTGAGGTTTAGTTAATTAGGGAGAAATTTAGGTGAACGAGATACAGATTTTATCTGATGCAATAGCGAATAGAATTGCAGCTGGTGAGGTGGTTTCAAGACCTTCGGCCGCTGTGAAGGAATTGTTAGAAAATTCTATTGACGCTGGAGCTGATTATATACGTTTGGTTTTTAAAGATGGTGGTAAGGCACTCATCATGGTCCAAGATAATGGAAAAGGTATGAACGAAGCGGATGCTCGTTTGTGTTTTGAAAGGCATGCAACCTCTAAAATTAAAGACCCCGACGATATTTTTCATATTACAACAAAAGGATTTAGAGGCGAAGCTTTAGCTTCTATTGCAGCTATTGCCAAAGTTGAACTTAAAACTAGAAGGGCAGAGGCCGAAGTAGGTACCTTGGTACGCATGGAAGGTAGCGAATTTATTGTACAAGAAGAGTGCAGTATGTCGCCTGGTACAGTTATAAGCATCAAAAGCTTGTTTTATAATGTTCCAGCTCGCCGTAAATTTCTAAAAAACGATTATACCGAAGCTAAACATATTATCGATGAATTTGAGCGTGTAGCATTAGCACACCCCAAAATTAAGTTCGAAATGGTCAATAACGACCAATTAGTTCATAAATTAGAACCAGGTAATTTACGTCAACGTATAGTTGATTTATACGGGGCTAGTTATAAAGAGCGTTTAGTTCCAGTTTCGGAGCAAACAGATGTAGTAAAAATAGAGGGTTTTATAGTGAAACCCGAATTTGCCCGTAAAACAGCTGGAGAACAATTCTTTTTTGCGAATAATAGATTTATCCGAAGTCCATTCCTTAAACATGCGGTAGATTCAGCGTTTGAAGGAATGATACAGAAAGATATGAAGCCAGGATTTTTCATTTTTTTAGAAGTAGATCCTGGAGAGATAGACATCAATATTCATCCTCAAAAAGTAGAGGTTAAATTCAGCGATGAGCGCATAATTTACCACATATTACAAAGTGCAGTAAAGAATGCCTTAGGTAAATTTAATATAGCTCCAAGTATGGATTTTGACAGAGATGTAGCCTTCGATTTACCTTTTCAGAAGCCACTTTCAGAGATAAAACCACCGAGTATAGATTTCGATCCCAACTATAATCCATTTACACAGGAAGATAAACCGAGGAGTTCGGGATCTGGGTATAGCAGTGGTGGAGCTACATTCCCGCGAAATGAAGAGAGTTATATTAATCAAGCACAAGTAAATTGGCAAGAGGCCTATAAGCAAAGTAGTTTCGACGATTTCGAACATAGTTCTGTAAATTTTAATGCACCTATACAACATGTAAAAGCTCCAGCATTTCAATGGTTAAATAGTTATATAGTAACAACATTAAAATCAGGCTTGGTGGTAATAGATCAACATAGAGCACATTTTAGAGTGGTGTATGAAGATTTACAGCAAAGGATAGCTATGCATCAAGTTGCTACGCAGCAAGAGATGTTTCCCTACATTTTAGAGTTTAAAGCGGCCGATTATGAGGCGGTAAAAGAGATGTTGGATACATGGAGAGGGTTTGGGTTTGATATAGAAGATACCCAAGCGGGTAGTTTAATAATAAAGGGCATACCAGCCGGAGCGGAGATAAGCAATTTAGAGGGTATGTTTGAGGAGATGATAGAGAGTTGGAAGCATGAAGGGGAAGATAGCGGAAAATTCAGGGATAAAATGTTGCAGAAATTATCGAGGAGGATGGCCTTAAAGAGGGGAGTAAGTTTGAGTGAAGTAGAGATGGAGAAATTATTAGCGGATTTATTTAGTACCGGAAATCCAAATAATAGTCCGGATGGGAAGCCGATAATCATCACAATTTCGAAGGAGGACATAGGGAATAGGATGGGAGAGTGAAAAAAAATCTGCTTGAAAATCAGATAATTTATAAAAAAGTGATGAAAAAAGTTGCGAAAATATTTGGAAGTTGAAAAATATCCTTACATTTGCAGCCCGTTTCGACGGAGAATAGCCGATGTAGCTCAGCTGGTAGAGCAATTGATTTGTAATCAATAGGTCGGGGGTTCAAGTCCCTTCATCGGCTCCAAACAACAGATTGTTGGGGAGGTACCAAAGCGGCCAACTGGGGCGGACTGTAAATCCGCTGGTTTACACCTTCACAGGTTCGAATCCTGTCCTCCCCACAAAAACTTCGCGGAAGTAGCTCAGCTGGTAGAGCATTAGCCTTCCAAGCTAAATGTCGCGGGTTCGAATCCCGTCTTCCGCTCAAAGCTTTCAGGGATGAAAGCCCCACAACGGACGGGTTCTTCCCGTCTAAAAGTGTTTCAGGCCGTTGTAGCTCAGTGGTAGAGCACTTCCTTGGTAAGGAAGAGGTCGGCAGTTCAATCCTGCTCAACGGCTCGAGGTTATTGAAAAGAAAAAACAACTATTTAAAATTGCAAAACAATGGCAAAAGAAAAATTTGACAGGTCCAAGCCACACGTAAACATTGGTACCATCGGACACGTTGACCACGGTAAAACTACATTAACCGCGGCTATTACAAAAGTATTGGCAGACAAAGGTTTGTCACAAGCTCGTTCTTTCGATTCTATTGACAATGCTCCAGAAGAAAAAGAGCGTGGTATTACCATCAACACTTCACACGTTGAGTACGAAACTGCAAACCGTCACTATGCTCACGTTGACTGTCCAGGTCACGCTGACTACGTGAAAAACATGGTTACCGGTGCTGCTCAGATGGACGGTGCTATCTTAGTAGTTGCTTCTACAGATGGTCCAATGCCACAAACTCGTGAGCACATCCTTCTTGCTCGTCAGGTAGGTGTACCTCGTATCGTTGTATTCATGAACAAAGTTGACATGGTTGACGATCCAGAGTTATTAGACTTAGTAGAAATGGAGATCCGTGAATTATTAAGCTTCTATAACTTCGATGGTGACAATACTCCAATTATTCGTGGTTCTGCATTAGGTGGTTTAAATGGTGAGCCTAAATGGGTTGACACTATTATGAACTTAATGGATGCTGTTGATAGCTATGTTCCACTTCCTCCACGTGACGTTGAGAAACCATTCTTGATGCCAGTTGAAGACGTGTTCACAATTACTGGTCGTGGTACAGTTGTTACTGGCCGTATCGAAACTGGTGTTGTTAACGTAGGAGATCCTCTAGAAATCGTCGGTATGCAAGAAGAGAAATTATCTACTACTTGTACTGGTGTAGAGATGTTCCGTAAATTATTAGATAAAGGTGAAGCTGGTGATAACGTAGGTTTATTAGTACGTGGTATTGATAAAAAAGACGTTCGTCGTGGTATGGTTGTTGCTAAACCAGGCTCAATCACTCCTCACACTGAATTCAAAGCTGAGGTTTACGTATTGAAAAAAGAAGAAGGTGGACGTCACACTCCATTCCATAACAAATACCGTCCTCAGTTCTACTTACGTACAACTGACGTAACTGGAGAAATCGAGTTACCAGAAGGACGTGAGATGGTAATGCCAGGTGATAACGTAACCATTACCGTTAAATTAATCGTTCCTGTAGCTATGGATAAAGGTCTTCGTTTCGCGATCCGTGAAGGTGGACGTACCGTAGGTGCTGGTCAAGTTGTAGAAATTATCAAGTAATCTTGATATTCAAATAACTTAGGAGTTGAGGTGTACTGCACACGTGGTACACCTTTACTATCCTAAAAAAGTTCCTTAACTTACGGGCATAGTTCAATGGTAGAATAGCGGTCTCCAAAACCGTTGATCTAGGTTCGAATCCTGGTGCCCGTGCAAATAAAAAGTAGACACAATATGTCGAAAGTTGTAGAATATATGAAAGAAAGCTATGATGAGCTTGTAAACAAAGTAAGCTGGCCTACTTGGTCTGAACTTACTTCAAGCGCTATCATAGTTTTAATTGCTTCATTATTGATAGCACTTATTGTATTCCTTATGGACCTTGGATTCAAAAAAGTTTTAGAGCAAATCTATTTCTATTTGTTTCAATAATAGCTAGGAGGATTAAGAATGAGTGAAAAAGTAATGAAGTGGTACGTTGTGCGTGCGGTCAGTGGTCAAGAAAAGAAAGTTCGAGATTACATTGACCTTGAAGTGCGTCGTGCAGGTCTATCTGATCTTGTTAATCAGATACTTGTACCAGTTGAAAAAGTATATCAGTTGCGCAACGGTAAAAAGGTTAGTAAGGAAAGATCATTATACCCAGGATATATTCTTATTGAATGTGTGTTAACAGGAGAATTACCTCACGTAGTTAAAAATACTACTGGGGTTATTAATTTTTTAGGCGCTGAGAAAGGCGGTAACCCTGTTCCTCTACGTCAATCAGAATTAAATCGTATCCTTGGTAAAATGGACGAAATGTCTGATTCTGTTGAGGAAGTATATATCCCATTTGTTATTGGAGAGTCTGTAAAAGTAACAGATGGTCCATTCAATAACTTAAGTGGAGTTATAGAAGAAATCAACGAGGAGAAGAAGAAATTGAAAGTAATGGTTAAGATCTTCGGACGTAAAACTCCAGTAGAACTAAGCTATTTACAAGTAGAAAAAGAAGGATAAAAATTTTAATTAAATAAACAAAAAGCAAATGGCCAAGGAAGTATCTGCAATGATTAAATTGCAAATTAAGGGAGGCGCAGCGAACCCATCGCCGCCGGTAGGACCTGCTCTTGGTGCCAAAGGTGTAAACATCATGGAGTTCTGTAAGCAATTCAATGCTAGAACCCAAGATAAAGCCGGAAAAGTTTGTCCAGTAGTTATTACTGTGTATTCTGACAAATCATTCGACTTTATCGTAAAAACACCTCCGGCCGGAGTTTTGATTAAGGAAGCAATCAATTTGAAAACTGGTTCTCCTGAGTCGAACAGAAAGAAAGTAGGAACTATTACATGGGACAAAGTACGTGCAATCGCTGAAGAGAAGATGCCGGACTTAAACTGTTTCACTATAGACAGCGCAATGCGTTTAATCGCAGGAACTGCTCGTAGTATGGGTGTTGTTGTTGAAGGTGGTGAACCACCAGTTTCTAAAAACTAAGGAGGTAATAGATGGCAAAATTAACTAAAAACAGAAAGAAAGCTTTAGAAATGGTTGATACGACTAAAACGTATGACCTATTAGAAGCTGCTGAATTGCTAAAGAAGATTACCTTCGCAAAATTTGATGAGTCAGTAGACGTGAACGTACGCTTAGGTGTAGACCCACGTAAAGCTGATCAAATGGTGCGTGGTTCAGTTCAATTACCACACGGTGTAGGTAAAACAGTACGTGTATTAGTACTTTGTACTCCTGATAAGGAAGAAGAGGCTAAAGCTGCTGGTGCTGACTTAGTAGGATTAGACGATTATATCGAAAAAATCAAACAAGGTTGGACCGACATCGATGTTATCATCTGTACACCTAACGTAATGGGTAAAGTTGGTGCTTTAGGACGTATCTTAGGACCACGTGGTCTTATGCCAAACCCTAAAACTGGTACCGTTACCTTAGAAGTTGGAAAAGCAGTAACCGATACAAAAGCTGGTAAAATCGACTTTAAAGTTGATAAAACTGGTATAGTTCATACATCAGTAGGACGAGTATCATTCTCAGCTGAAAACATCGTTGATAACGTAAAAGAGTTTATGACTACAATCATGAGATTGAAGCCAAGCTCTGCAAAAGGTACTTACGTTAAGAGTGTGTTTATTAGCACTACTATGGGTGTAGGTATTAAAGTTGATTCTTCTAAATTTTCTGCATAATTAAAACCGTAAAAACTATGACAAGAGAAGAAAAAAAGCAAGTTATCGACGGTTTGACGGAATCTTTAAGTAATCCGGGAGCGGTTTACTTAGCTGATTATTCTGGAATGACAGTAGAAGTTACTCAAAAACTACGTAAAGAGTGTTTTGAGAAGAATATTACCATGTTAGTGGTTAAAAATACCTTATTGCAAAAAGCAATGGAGGCATCTGGAAAAGATTTCTCTCCATTATTTGCGCAATTACATGGTGCTACAGCTGTGTTATTATCTCAAAATAATAACTCACCAGCTAAATTAATCAAAGGCTTCCAAAAAACATCCGATAAGTTAACTCTAAAAGGCGCATACGTTGAAGAATCTTGCTACGTAGGTGCAGACCAACTAGATGTTCTAGTTAATCTGAAATCTCGTGAAGAATTAATTGCTGACGTTGTAGCATTACTACAAAGTCCAATTAAAAACGTTATGGGTGCCCTTGAAGGTAACGCTGGTCAAAAAATCGCTGGCCTAGTAAAAGCTCTTGAAGAAAGAGGAGCGTAAAAATTAATTAATAGAATAAAACAACTTTTAAATTAAAATTAAAATGGCAGACGTTAAAGTATTAGCGGAACAATTAGTTAACCTAACTGTTAAAGAAGTAAGTGAGTTAGCTACTATCTTAAAAGATGAGTATGGAATCGAGCCTGCAGCTGCTGCTCCTGTAATGGTAGCTGGTGGTGCTGGTGCAGCTGGTGGCGATGCTGCTGCTGATAAAACATCTTTTGATGTTGTATTAAAAAATGGTGGTGCTAACAAATTAGCGGTTGTTAAAATCGTTAAAGATATCACTGGTTTAGGTCTTAAAGAGGCTAAAGAACTAGTTGATGGTGCTCCAAAACCAGTTAAAGAAGGTGTAAGCAAAGAAGAAGCTGAGTCTATCAAAGCTCAGTTAACAGAAGCTGGCGCCGAAGTTGAGGTGAAGTAATCCCGGTCTAACCGGAAAAATAATCGGTGGGCTTCTTTCCTTTTTAGGATAGAAGCTTCCATCGTTTGTGGGAATAGCGCTAAAAGTACCACGCCAATCAAACTCAAATTGTCGTAGCATTCTGCTTCTGTATGAGTGACTTACAATATGTAAATTCGACAATTTTTTAAAGCTTTAAACTAAAAACAAATTAGCCTTGGCTCAAAATAAAGAACAAAACCGTATCAGTTTCGCATCGGCTAAGAACGTAGCCGAATATCCGGATTTTCTGGATCTGCAACTGAAATCTTTCAAGGATTTTTTCCAGTTGGAAACAACCCCTGAAAACCGTACAAATGAAGGTCTTTTTGCCGTATTTTCGGAAAATTTCCCCATTACGGACGCACGTAACCAGTTCGTTCTAGAGTTCCTCGACTACTACGTGGATCCTCCACGTTACTCTATCGACGAGTGTATTGAACGTGGTTTAACATACAGCGTGCCTCTTAAAGCTAAGCTTAAGCTTTATTGTACAGATCCTGAACACGAAGATTTCGAAACTATCGTGCAGGACGTTTACTTGGGTACTATCCCATACATGACCCCTAAAGGTACTTTCGTTATTAACGGTGCTGAAAGGGTTGTAGTTTCTCAGTTACACCGCTCGCCTGGTGTGTTCTTCGGTCAATCTCGTCACGCTAACGGTACTAAATTGTACTCCGCTCGCGTTATCCCTTTCAAAGGGTCTTGGATTGAGTTCGCTACCGACATCAACTCTGTGATGTACGCGTATATCGACCGTAAGAAAAAGTTACCTGTAACTACTCTATTACGTGCTATCGGTTTCGAAACAGATAAAGATATCCTTGAAATCTTTGACCTTGCCGACGAAATTAAAGTTAGTAAATCGACCATGAAAAAATACATCGGCCGCAAATTAGCTGCTCGTGTACTTAAATCTTGGATCGAAGATTTCGTTGATGAAGATACCGGTGAGGTGGTTTCTATCGAACGTAATGAAGTTGTTCTTGAACGTGAAACTATCTTAGATAAGGACAATATTGAGTTAATCGTTGACTCTGGCGTTAAAACAATTATCCTTCATAAAGAAGATGTTAATGCTGGAGACTACGAAATCATCTATAATACATTACAAAAAGATACCACAAACTCTGAAATTGAGGCTGTGGAGCATATCTATCGTGTGCTGCGTAACGCTGAACCACCTGATGAAGAAACAGCTCGTGGTGTGTTAGAGAAATTATTCTTCTCTGATAAACGTTACGATCTTGGTGAGGTAGGACGCTACCGTATCAATAAGAAATTAGAACTTAATTTCCCAATGGATACTCGCGTTCTTACTAAAGAAGATATCATCGCGATTATTAAACATTTAATTCAATTAATCAATTCACGTACTAACGTGGATGATATCGATCACTTGTCGAACCGTCGTGTACGTACCGTAGGTGAGCAACTTTATAACCAATTCGGTGTTGGTCTTGCTCGTATGGCTCGTACTATCCGTGAGCGTATGAACGTTCGCGATAACGAGGTGTTTACTCCAATCGATTTGATTAATGCTAAAACGCTTTCTTCTGTAATTAATTCTTTCTTCGGAACGAATCAATTAAGCCAGTTCATGGATCAAACCAATCCACTAGCTGAAATTACACACAAACGTCGTCTTTCTGCTCTTGGTCCTGGTGGTCTTTCTCGTGAACGTGCTGGTTTCGAGGTTCGTGACGTACACTACACCCACTACGGTCGTTTATGTACTATCGAAACTCCAGAAGGTCCAAACATCGGTCTTATCTCTTCTTTAAGTGTTTACGCTAAAATCAATAACCTTGGTTTTATCGAAACACCTTACTATAAAGTAGAAAATGGTAAAGTAATCGTTACTGAAACACCTATCTACTTAAGTGCTGAAGAAGAAGAAATGTCGACTATTGCTCAAGCTATTGAGGAATTAGATGAGAACAACAACTTAATTAATACTCGTATTAAGGCTCGTCAGGAAGCTGACTATCCAGTTGTTGATCCTTCTCGTGTCGACTTAATCGACGTTGCACCAAACCAAATTGCATCTATTGCGGCTTCTTTGATTCCATTCTTAGAGCATGACGATGCGAACCGTGCATTGATGGGATCGAACATGATGCGTCAGGCTGTACCATTGTTACAACCTGAAGCTCCAATCGTAGGTACCGGTCTTGAAGAACGTGTTGCTCGCGATTCTCGTATCCTAATTAACGCTGAATACGACGGAGTTGTTGAATATGTTGATGCTACTACTATCTCTGTACGCTATAACCGTACGGATGATGACCGTATCGTATCATTCGACGATGACGTTAAAACATATAACTTAATTAAGTTCCGTAAAACCAATCAAAGTACTTCTATTACTTTAAAACCTAGCGTACGCAAAGGTCAAAAAGTGAAAAAAGGAGAACCACTTTGTGAAGGTTTCGCAACTCAAGGAGGTGAATTAGCAATCGGACGTAACCTAAAAGTGGCGTTTATGCCTTGGAAAGGTTATAACTTCGAGGATGCGATTGTAATCTCTGAACGTGTTGTATCAGACGACTTATTTACGTCTATCCATATCGATGAGTTTATCATGGAAGTTCGTGACACCAAAATGGGTCTTGAAGAACTTACAGCTGATATACCAAACGTATCGGAAGATGCAACAAAAGATTTAGATGAAAACGGTATTATTCGTATCGGTGCTGAGGTTAAACCTGGCGACATCTTAATCGGAAAAATTACTCCTAAAGGAGAAAGTGATCCTACTCCAGAGGAGAAATTATTACGTGCCATCTTCGGTGATAAAGCAGGTGATGTGAAAGACGCTTCTATGAAAGCGCCACCATCAATGTACGGAGTAGTAGTGGATAAGAAATTATTCTCTCGTTCTGTAAAAGATAAAAAAGCGAAAGCTGAAGAAAAACGTGAAATCGAAGTTTTATCTAAAGAGTACGATAAGTACTTTGGAGAACTTAAGAAGAAAATGGTTGAGAAAATGAGCGCTATCTTAGATGGTCAAACATCTAATGGTGTTTACACTTTACTTCGTGAAGAGGTAGTTAAAAAAGGTGTGAAATTCTCATCAAAAGTTCTAGAGAAATTAAACTTCGTAGATTTAAATCCTGCTGATTGGACAAAAGACGAGGAAATCAACAAACTCGTTAAATTGTTATTACATAACTATTCAATCAAGTATAACGATTTATACGGGGTATTTAAACGTAAGAAATACAATATTACAGTGGGTGACGAGTTACCATCAGGTATCGTACAACTAGCTAAAGTATATATCGCACAAAAACGTAAGTTAAAAGTGGGAGATAAATTAGCGGGTCGCCACGGTAATAAAGGTATCGTTGCTCGTATAGTACGTCGTGAGGACATGCCATTCTTAGAGGATGGAACTCCAGTGGATATAGTATTGAACCCACTAGGTGTACCTTCTCGTATGAACCTTGGACAGATTTATGAGTCGATCTTAGCATGGGCTGGTAAAGAATTAGGATTGAAATTTGCAACTCCTATATTCGACGGTGCATCATTAGATCAAATTAATGAGTACATGACTAAGGCTGGATTACCAGAGAATGGTTCTACTTACTTGTATGATGGTGGAACTGGAGATAGATTCGATCAGCCAGCTACAGTAGGTATCATCTACATGTTGAAACTTTCTCACATGGTTGACGATAAAATGCACGCGCGTTCTATCGGTCCATACTCACTTATTACTCAACAACCATTGGGTGGTAAGGCACAGTTCGGTGGTCAACGTTTCGGTGAGATGGAGGTTTGGGCAATCGAAGCATTCGGTGCTGCGAACATCCTTCAAGAAATCCTTACCGTTAAGTCAGACGACGTAATTGGACGTGCTAAAGCGTATGAAGCTATTGTGAAAGGTGATAATTTACCTACTCCAGGAATTCCAGAGTCGTTCAATGTATTATTACATGAGCTTCGCGGTCTTGGATTGAAAGTTTCTCTTGATTAATTAATTTGTAAAAACTAAAATCTCTAATAGCCCATGGCATTTAAAAAAGAGGTAAAGGCTGAAAGCGAGTTTTCGAAAATTACCATTTCACTTGCTTCACCTGAGGATATACTTGACCGTTCAAGCGGTGAGGTTCTTAAGCCGGAAACGATTAACTATCGTACCTATAAACCTGAACGTGATGGTTTATTCTGCGAAAGAATATTTGGTCCGGTAAAAGACTGGCAATGTGCCTGCGGTAAATACAAAGGTATCCGTTATAAAGGTATCGTTTGTGACCGTTGTGGTGTTGAAGTTACTGAGAAAAAAGTGCGTCGTGAGCGTAGTGGACACATTCAACTTGTAGTTCCAGTTGCGCACATTTGGTACTTCCGTTCTTTACCAAACAAAATTGGTCACTTGCTTGGTCTTGCTACCAAAAAACTAGAAGCTATCATTTATTATGAGCGCTATGTGGTTATTAATCCAGGTGTACTTGAAGCTGAAGGAATCAATGCTGGTGACTTCCTAGCTGAAGAGGAATATCTTGATTTATTAGAGCGTCTTCCAAAAGATAACCAATACTTGGATGATGCTGATCCAAATAAATTTGTTGCGAAAATGGGAGGTGAAGCCCTATGGGAAATGCTTCGCCGTTTAGATCTTGATGATCTATCTTACCGTCTTCGTCACCAAGCGTATAACGAAACTTCTCAACAACGTAAACAAGAAGCGCTTAAACGCCTTCAAGTTGTAGAAGCTTTCCGTTCTGCTAATGCTCGTACGGAAAATCGTCCTGAGTGGATGGTGATTAAAGTAATCCCTGTTATTCCACCAGAATTACGTCCTCTAGTTCCACTAGATGGTGGTCGTTTCGCAACGTCTGACTTAAATGACCTTTATCGTCGTGTTATTATCCGTAATAACCGTCTTAAACGTCTTATCGAAATTAAAGCTCCAGATGTAATCTTACGTAACGAAAAACGTATGTTACAAGAAGCGGTAGACTCTTTATTCGATAATAGCCGTAAATCTTCTGCTATTAAAACAGATTCTAACCGTCCACTTAAATCTTTATCTGATAGCTTAAAAGGTAAACAAGGTCGTTTCCGTCAAAACTTATTAGGTAAACGTGTCGACTATTCAGCTCGTTCTGTAATTGTCGTTGGGCCTGAATTAAAACTACATGAATGTGGTTTACCAAAAGATATGGCGGCTGAGTTATTCAAACCGTTTATTATTCGTAAACTAATTCAACGTGGTTTAGTTAAAACTGTTAAATCGGCTAAGAAAATCGTTGATAGAAAAGATCCAGTAATCTGGGAAATTCTTGAAAACGTATTAAAAGGACACCCAGTTCTTCTTAACCGTGCCCCTACACTTCACCGTTTAGGTATCCAAGCTTTCCAACCTAAATTAGTGGAAGGTAAGGCTATCCAATTACACCCATTAGTGTGTACGGCCTTCAATGCCGACTTCGACGGTGACCAAATGGCGGTTCACTTACCATTAGGAAATGCTGCTATCCTTGAAGCTCAATTATTAATGTTGGCTTCTCACAATATCCTTAACCCTTCGAATGGTGCTCCAATTACTGTACCTTCTCAGGACATGGTTCTTGGTCTATATTATCTTACTAAAGGTAAACGTAGCAACGAGCATGAAGTGGTTAAAGGTGAAGGAAGTACTTTCTATGGTTTAGAAGAGGTAACTATCGCTTATAACGAAAAACGTGTTGACTTACATGCGTGGATTAAGGTAAAAGCTAATGTACGTACTGAAACTGGTGAAATCGTTGAAGATATCATCGAAACTACTGTAGGTCGCGTGTTATTCAATGAAGTGGTACCATACAAAATGGGCTTCATTAACCAATTATTGACTAAAAAGTCGTTACGTGATATTATCGGTGAAATCTATAAGATAACTGATGTTGCAACTACTGCTGCTTTCCTTGATGATATTAAATCATTAGGATTCATGACAGCATTCCGTGGTGGTTTATCATTCAACCTTAACGACGTTGTTATTCCTCCTGCTAAGGAAGAACTTATCGCTGAAGCTCAGGCTCAAGTTGATGAAGTTTGGAATAACTATAACATGGGTTTCATCACTAATAACGAGCGTTATAACCAAATTATCGATATCTGGACGCATACAAACTCTAAGTTAACTCAGATCTTGATGAAGCAAATCAGCGAAGACCGTCAAGGATTTAACGCGATTTACATGATGCTAGATTCAGGAGCTCGTGGTTCTAAAGAGCAGATTCGTCAGTTATCTGGTATGCGTGGTTTGATGGCTAAACCTCAAAAATCTGGTGATGTTGGAAATGAAATTATCGAAAACCCAATTCTTTCAAACTTTAAAGAAGGTCTTTCGATTCTTGAGTACTTCATCTCTACCCACGGTGCGCGTAAAGGTCTTGCCGATACAGCGTTAAAAACAGCTGACGCAGGTTACTTAACTCGTCGTTTGGTTGATGTGGCACAAGATGTAATCATTACCGAAGAGGATTGTGGTACCCTACGTGGTATTGCCATGAGCGCTCTTAAAAATAATGAAGAAGTTGTTGAAAGTCTTTATGACCGTATCTTAGGTCGTGTATCTGTTCACGATGTGCTTAATCCATCAACTGGTGATGTGATTATTAAAGCTGGTGAAGAGATTACCGAAGAGATCGCAACAATTATTGATAACTCTCCAATTGAGTCTGTTGAAATCCGTTCTGTATTAACTTGTGAAACTAAGAAAGGTGTATGTGCTAAATGTTACGGACGTAACTTAGCAACTGGCCGTATGGTTAACATGGGTGAAGCAGTAGGAGTTATCGCAGCACAATCGATTGGTGAGCCAGGAACACAGCTTACACTTCGTACCTTCCACGTAGGTGGTGTTGCGGGTGGAGCCGCTTCTTCAAGTAGTATCATCGCTAAATACGATGGTATCATCGAAATCGAAGAATTACGTACTGTAACTAAGCAAGATGAAGAAGGCGAAACAGAAATCGTTATCGGTCGTTCGGCTGAAATGCGTATACTAGACGCAAATACGAAGATGTTATTGACTACTGCAAACATCCCTTACGGTGCTAATATCTACGTAAAAGATGGTGATAAAGTAGCTAAAGGAACTTTAATCTGTGATTGGGATCCATATAACGCCTTAATCATCTCTGAATTCGAAGGTAAAGTAGTTTACGAAAACATCGAAGAAGGTGTTACTTTCCGTGAAGAAAGCGATGAACAAACCGGTATCAAAGAAAAAGTAATCATTGAAAGAAGGGATAAAACTAAAAACCCTGCAATTCAAGTGGTGAATAAATCAGGTGAAGTTCTTCGTACGTACAATATACCTGCTGGAGCTCACGTAATCGTTGATGATGGTGAGAAAATTAAATCGGGTGCTATCTTAGTTAAGATTCCTCGTTCAGCTGGTAAAGTAGGCGATATTACCGGAGGTCTTCCACGTGTAACTGAATTATTCGAAGCTCGTAACCCATCAAACCCAGCAGTTGTTTCTGAAATCGATGGTATCGTAGCAATGGGTAAAATTAAACGTGGTAACCGCGAAGTAACAGTAACTTCACGTACCGGCGAAGAGAAGAAATACTTAGTGAACTTAAGCAAACATATCCTTGTACAAGAGAATGACTTCGTGAAAGCTGGTCAACCTCTTACTGACGGTGCTATCACTCCAACGGATATCCTAGATATTAAAGGACCTACTCAAGTTCAAGAGTATCTTGTAAATGAAATCCAAGAGGTATATCGTATGCAAGGTGTGCGTATCAATGATAAACACTATGAAGTAATCGTTCGTCAGATGATGAAAAAAGTGTTGATTATTGAGCCTGGTGATACTATGTTCTTAGAAGGACAAATGGTTAACAAATTCGAATTTAACGAAGTTAACGATGCAATGTTCGGAATGAAAGTAGTAACAGATCCAGGTGATTCTGAAGTGCTAAAAGCAGGTCAAATCATTACTGCACGTCGCTTACGTGATGAGAATAGCGTACTAAAACGTAAAGACCTTAAATTGGTTGAAGTTCGTGATGCTATTCCAGCTACTTCTCAACAAGTACTTCAAGGTATTACTCGTGCATCTCTACAAACAGATAGCTGGATTTCTGCAGCATCGTTCCAGGAGACTACGAAAGTACTTAACGAAGCCGCTGTTCGTGCGAAAGAAGATTCTCTTGAAGGATTGAAAGAAAACGTAATCGTTGGTCACTTAATCCCTGCTGGTACAGGACTTAGAACTTACGATAAATTAATCGTAGGTGCTAAAGATGAAATGGCTACCGTTACTAACAAACGTTCTAAAGAGAAAATAAACCATTAATAATATTGCTGGGGTAAATTACCTTTACCCCAGTTTATTTAAATATTTAAAAGCAAACGGTTTGTATATTTAAATAATTTTACATACCTTTGCCATCCTAAAAATTAAATAAGAAAGAAAAAATTATATGTTAATAGTACCAGTTAAAGAAGGCGAGAGCATTGAAAGAGCTCTTAAAAAGTACAAAAAGAAATTCGAAAAAACTGGAGTTGTTCGTCAACTTCGTGATCGTCAGTACTATACTAAAAAATCTGTAAGATTACGTACTACACGTCTTCGTGCTGCTTACCGTGAGCAATTAAATGCTGAAGCTAACGCGTAATAAATCGCATTTTATATTTAAAAGACATCCCAAAAGGATGTCTTTTTTTTTGCCAAGCTTTTAACTTATTTAGTAACTTTATACTTCATTCTATCGTACACTATACTTATGAGTATGCAAGCTTTTTTAGATGCCTTTTCTGATTATCTATTACAAGAGAAAAGAATGTCGATGCACACGCATACAGCATATATGAACGATTTGTCGCAATTCGTTGAGTATCTCCAAGAAACATATGCTATAAAAGAATGGAAAGAAGTTAAAACTCCAATGATTCGTAGCTATGTAATGCAATTAATGTCGGATGGAATTCAAGCGCAAAGCGTACACCGAAAAATATCTTCATTACGTAGTTTCTATAAATTCCACCTGAGAAGAGGTAATATTCAAACCAATCCGGTTACTAAAATTATTCTTCCTAAAGTTCGTAAAAAACTACCTGTATTTGTAGATGAATCTAAAATGCATAAGCTATTAGATACTATGGATTTTGGAGAAGATTATAGTGGATTGTTAAATAGAGCAATATTCGAATTATTCTATAATACAGGAATACGTTTATCAGAATTAATTGGGTTACAATACGCTAATGTAGACTTGCATAAAGGGAATGTTAAAGTACTCGGAAAACGCAACAAAGAGAGAATAGTTCCGTTAAATAAAGAAGTACAAGGGGTACTTGAAAAGTTCATTGAAGCGAGAAATAAATTGGAGCATAAAGAAGATGATTCTGTTTTCTTTTTACGTGAAAATGGAAAAACTCTTTATCCCAAATATGTGTATCTAGTTGTAAAAGCTAGTTTAAGCATGGTAACTACGCAAGATCATAAAAGTCCGCACGTTTTAAGACATTCTTTTGCTACACACTTATTGAATGCCGGGGCTGATATTAATGCGGTAAAAGAATTGCTTGGACATGCAGGCCTAGCTGCTACACAAATTTATACACATAATACGCTCGATAAACTTAAAAAAGTGTATAACCAGGCTTTCCCTAGAGCCTAATAAAAACCTATTGCTATGAACGTAAAAGTGAATGTGTTCGATGTAAACAATGCTGAACAATTAAAAGCACAAGTGACTAAAAGAGTGGAGAAATTGAAAACAGTGTATGATGAAATTTTAAGTGCCGATGTTACTATTAGTAAAAATAAAGCTGTTGACCCTTCACCAAAAACAGTTGACATGAAAATTCATGTAGGAGGCCAAGATTTATTTGCAAGTAAAGAAGCTGAAAAAGCGGAAGAAGCAATCGATATAGCCTTCGAAGCTCTAAACCGACAACTTATTAAGTATAAGGAAACCAAAAGATAATTAATTGTTTAATTCTCAAGAAGACTGAATGCATATTCAGTCTTTTTTTTTTGCCCTAAATGTTAATTTTTTAATGCTTTTTAAAAAAATGTCCTAAATTTATTGACCTTAACTAATTAAACACCAACTTACTCATGACTAGAACATTACTCTCTGTGGTATTGTGCATCTTAACTACTTTTTCAGCACCTATCTATGCACAATTAATGATAGGTTCCACTCAATCTAATATTTCTTGTAACGGGGCTAATGATGGTTCTATTACCGTTAGTCCAATTAATGGCTCAGGAAATTATAATTATTCTTGGGTGCCTAACGTTGGCTCAGGCCCTAACTTAAGCGGACTTGGACCTGGTACTTATACACTTACTTTAACCGATACCATCTCTAATGGTGTGTCGACTACTATCTATCAAGAAGATTTTGAAGGAGCACATGGTTGGACCTTGAATGTTTCAACAGGGGTTAACGATGCCTATGGTAATGTCTTTACCGTTTCTGATGCCGAAGGCGGTATGCCAGTTGGTAGTTGCGGAGTTGCACTAAATGGCAATAAAACCCTGCATGTTACGGCCAATCTAATAGGAAGTGGCGCAACATATAATGCAGGTGGTATATGTTTTATTGGATGGTGCGTGGCCACCAATCTAAGATCTGAATCTCCGGCATTCTCTACTGTGGGACACTCTAATATTCAACTTGAATTCGATTATATTGCAAATGGAGATGGTTTAATTGATAATGCTTCAGTTTGGTATAATGCAGGTAGCGGTTGGAATATCTTAACAAACTCTATCAAATCGAATATCTGCGGAAGTGGACAAGGAGAATGGACTAAATATTCGGCTACACTCCCTGCAGCTTGTAATAATAACCCAAGCGTAAAAATTGCTATTCAATGGACCAATAATGATGATGGTATAGGCTCAGATCCTTCAGTGGCTATCGATAATGTTTTAGTATTTGTAACAGGTAATGGAACCCCTGTTACTCAAATTGCCTCT
>DATCKI010000144.1:0-9429 GCA_036562365.1 Bacteroidia bacterium
ACATAACCTCTAGCAGCGGCGATATATGGATTTGCAAATAGCGCTGCGTATTCAGCTTCTTTTTCTTTCCATTTTTGTTCAGGATTTTCAGAGTTAGATATTTCTCTTTTGAAAATAATCTCAGCAGCACCTTTAGCACCCATTACAGCAATCTCGGCAGAAGGCCAAGCGAAGTTCAAGTCAGCTCCAATATGTTTACTATTCATTACATCGTATGCACCACCATAAGCTTTACGAGTAATTACTGTAATACGAGGGACGGTAGCTTCACAGAAAGCATAAAGTAATTTAGCTCCATTTGTTATAATTGCATTCCATTCTTGGTCTGTTCCTGGTAAGAAACCTGGGACATCTTCAAATACTAATAAAGGAATATTAAAGCTATCGCAGAAACGCACAAATCGAGCAGCTTTTGTAGAGGCATTATTATCTAATACACCCGCAAGGTATGCAGGTTGATTTGCAACCACACCTATACTACGTCCAGCTAAACGAGCAAAACCTACAACTATATTTTCTGCAAAATTTTTATGAACTTCTAAGAAACTATGTTCATCGCAAACTTCACTAATTACATCACGAATATCGTAAGGTAGATTAGAGTTATCAGGCACTATAGTATTTAATTTAGGTCTGCGTTCGTCGCCGCCTTCATACTCGTAAACAGGAGCAGGTTCTTCGCAATTTTGCGGCATATAGCTTAACATTGCACGTATTGTATTAATACAATCTATTTCGTTAGCACATGAGAAATGAGTAACTCCAGATTTAGTGCTATGCGTAGAAGCTCCACCTAATTCTTCGCTAGTTACTTCTTCGTGGGTAACGGTTTTTACAACGTTAGGCCCAGTAACAAACATATAAGACGTATTTTCGACCATTAAGATAAAGTCGGTAATAGCTGGTGAATACACAGCACCACCGGCACATGGCCCCATAATGGCTGAAATTTGAGGAACTACCCCACTAGCCAATGTATTTTTATAAAAAATATCAGCATAACCCCCAAGCGAAACTACACCTTCTTGAATACGTGCTCCACCTGAATCGTTTAAACCGATAACCGGCGCACCCGTTTTCATGGCTAAATCCATAATACGAACTATTTTCTCGGCATGAGCTTCTGCTAAAGATCCACCTAAAACTGTAAAATCTTGAGAGAATACATAAACGGTACGTCCAGCTATGGTTCCATATCCTGTTACCACACCATCTCCAAGAAAAACTTGCTTATCTAATCCGAAATTAGTGCTACGATGCGATACCAATGCACCTATTTCAACAAAAGAACCTTCGTCTAATAAAAAGTCTATACGCTCACGTGCTGTAAGCTTCCCTTTATCGTGTTGAGCTTTAATTCTATCCTCACCACCGCCAAGTTTCGATTCAGCTAATTTGGCCTCTAATATTTTAAATTTATCCATACTTCAAAAGTTCGTCTTTTAAACTTAGTACAATGTTAGCTAATTTTATTGCAAATTATGTCGGAATTATTTTAATTTTGATACACAAATATCAATTTATGAAACGTACACTCACCCTAGCCCTACCCTTTTTATTGTTAGCGGCTCCATCTTGTAAAAAAGATAAAAACAAAGATGAACCTAAAATCGTCTTTAAATTAGTTTTTGACCCAGCTCAAGAAAGATTAAACAATTTTGGATTACCAGCTACTATTCCTGCTGGAAATGCTGCACAAACCCCATCCTTTAATTCTTTAAGCGTACATTATGTTGAACTTACCCCACAAGCCCTTACCGCTCTTGGTGCTGGTGAAGTTTTATATAAAGCTGATGAAGTAAATATTAATGGAGAAAATGCTATTGATTTTGCTAAATCAAACCCTGTAGGTAATAATCAGGAATTCTTTTCTATGAATCTTAAAGATGTTAAACCTGGTACTTACGAATGGTTACGTGTCTCTTTAGCATATCAAAATTATGATATTGATTATCGCATTGTAAATCCTTTGAATACTTCTGAAACCCTTGATTTAAAAGGTACTATTGCTTCATTCATTGGTTATAATACTTATATCACTACCTACAAAATCAAAAATGAAACCCAAACTATTAATGCTGCTAAAAAGCAAGGTTATTGGGGCTTTGAAACCAATGTGATGGGATTTAGTTATACTACTAGCGGACAAGCTCCTGCTGGTGCTACAACTGTGGTTAACCCTTTATTTGCTACTTCGCCTATACCAGCTGGTAGCTGCGTGGTTACCGCTTCTTTCGATCAACCTTTAGTAATTACTGGTGATGAGAAAAAAGACATCGTTGTAACAGTGAAACTTAGCACTAACCAAAGTTTTGAATGGAACGATACTAACTCTCCTGATGGAATATTCCAACCCGACAAAGGTGACGTACCTGTAGATATGGGAATTAGAGGAATGAAAACTTCTTGGAAAGCAGAATAAATTATTAAGGAGGCTCTTTAAGCCTCCTTTTTTTTACACCAAATACAAATAAGGGAATTCCCTTATCATTTATAGGGTTTCCCCTAATAGCTAACTAATGTTTTCACTTTACATTTGCAACGTCAAAAAAGATTAATCAACCCTATCATAAAGGTAAATCAACCCTTTGAAAACAATTACTTGTCATCAAAGTGAATCGCGTCCCCTCTCGATTCACTTTATTTTTTTTTGCATATGTACATAATGTAGAATGACTCCTTTTTAGGTCGATTTATACATATCTTGCCACGATTAAGAAAGCCCCATTGATTTTACCATAGTATTTTTCCCCTTCAATTTAGGGGTTTATCCCCTTACACAAAAAATAACCATGCTATATATTTGTCATATCAATTTATAATTGATACTCAACCCCTCATCATCTATTAATCAATAAAAGTGAATCGAATCCCCCCCCCGATTCACTTTTTTTATTCAAATCTCAAGAATAGTTAGAAATAAAATATAGTATTTTTCCTATTCAATTTAAGGGTTTATCCTCTTACATACATTTATAGTATAGTCTATTTTTGCCATGTCAATAATTGATTAACCAACCGATCAAATTATTGATTTATCCAAAGTGAATCGTCTCCCCCTCGATTCACTTTTTTATTTTCTTAAATAAAAAACCCGCTAAAATTAATTAGCGGGTTTTCATTTTATACTTCAAAAGTTTAGTGTTTTTCCTTCAAAGTTCAGGAATTATCCTCTTATATTATTTTACATCATAATCTAATTTTGAATTATCAATAAAAGATAAACCAACCCGTCGTTTATTGATAATTCTAAGTGAATCGATTTCCCCTCCGATTCACTTTTTTTATGCTCTAAACTGTAGGCCAGCTAGATTTTTATATATACCATTTTCTATTTCAAGCAGATATTGATGTGTACCCATCTCTTTTATTTCTCCTTTTTCCATTACCATTATAACATCTGCGTTACGTATAGTGCTTAATCTATGCGCAACAACAAAAGTGGTTCTACCTTTCATAAGTTCTAGTAAGGCTTCTTGTACACTTTTTTCACTTTCGCTATCTAAGGCAGAAGTTGCTTCGTCGAGTAACAAGATGGATGGATTTTTAATAAACGCTCTAGCAATAGCAACCCTTTGTCTTTGTCCGCCCGACAACTTCGTACCACGTTCGCCAACTATGGTTTCATATTTATCTGGCAATTCCATAATAAAATTATGAGCATTTGCTTTTTTGGCTGCTTCAATAATTTCTTCCTCACTAGCATTTGGGTTTCCATAAAGGATATTTTCTCGTATACTTCCTCCAAATAATATCACTTCTTACGGCACTAAAGCAACCATATCTCTGTATCCTTTAAGCGATAATTCGGCAATATTCTTTTCTTTAATTTTAATAGCCCCACTCGTTGCATCATACATTCTAAGTAGAAGCGAAATCAAGGTACTTTTACCAGCTCCCGAAGGCCCCACTAATGCAACCATTTGTCCGGTTTTTACTTCAAAACTAATGTTTTGCAAAATGGGAAAATCTTTTTTATCTGGATAAGAAAAACTTACATTTTCGAATACTATATCACCATTTTCCACTTCAGAGACAACTGAAAAATCTTCTTCTTTTTCTTCTAAAATTTTTAGCACACTTTCCGTTGCGCCAAGTGCTTTTTGGATATTATTAAAGCTATCAGCAATTCCACCCATACTTGCAGCCATCATTACACTTATGATAAAAAATTCAAATAGCTGTCCATTTGTAATTTCACCAGCGGCAACAAGACTTGCACCATACCAAATAACGGCAATAATACTTCCGAATAAGAATACAATTAAAAAGCTAACAAAAGCTCCAATAAATATCCCATTTTTCAGACCTTTAGCGGCAACTTCTTCAATTTTAAAACCAAAACGTTTCTTTTCGAACATCTCACCTGTAAAGGCTTTTACAGTGGCTATTGCCTGAAGGGCTTCTTCTAATATGGTAGTAGCTTCGGCATTTGCTTGTTGTGCTTCTTTACTAAATTTACGTACCCTTCTTCCAAAAATCAATGCGAATATCACTACAATAGGTAGTACCGCCAAAATAAAAAGTACCATCTTAAAATTACTTACGCTCAAAAAGATTATAGCGCCAGTAATAATTATAAACTCTCTTACGAATGTGGCTAAGGTAGTTGTAAATGAATCCTTGATACTACTTATATCAGCTGTCAACCTCGATGTTAATTCTCCAACTCTTTTCTCAGAGAAATAACTCATAGGAAGAGTAATCAATTTAGAAAATACATCTTGTTTAAGTTTAGAGATTACATTCTCTGCTGTATACGTAAATAGATAAATTCTTAAGAAACCAGAAATAGTTTGAATAACAAGAATAGCACCAAGTAGCATAGCTACTTTCTTAACTTCTTGAGCAAAATTAGCATTATCAATATCGAACAAATCTCCTACAAAGGTGAATAGGGCTAATGAAGATAAGCTACTTAAAGCTAACATCACTAAACCAAAACCAAAATGCCATTTATAGGGCTTAAAATAAACAATTAATTTCTTTGCTTGCTTTAAACTTTCTCTATTTATGGTACGTTTAGGACTACCATCGTCTGAGTTTGCACCTCTTCTAGCCATATTACTTTATCTCCTCATTCAACTTTAAAACTTGCATCAACACTTCCTCTGAATCCCAATTCTCGTGAATATTAGGCATACTCATTACTTGTTCCATTACTTTATCTTGTCTAATTCCTTCATTCCAAGCAATATGATAAGGAACTTCTGTAAAAGTTACATTACTATAAAGTGGCACCCATTTATCAGGGCTATGTAAGTGTACTTTCTTTTCAATTTTCTTTCTTAATAAGAAATCCGGATCTGCAGTTAAATCGCGCATTTCTACAAAATTTCTCATTGCTAAATCGGCTATCGCATGTCCATCTTTCTGGCGCTCTTTAGCAAAAGCTGGTATCACTTTATCGAAATCCCAATTACTTTCTTCTAATTTATCCCAAAGTATTCTACAATCTTCAAAACCAGCATTCATACCCTGACCATAAAAAGGCACTATTGCATGGGCTGCATCACCAAGAAGTAGTACATCCGATTTATAATTCCAAGGCCCGCATTTTACATACATTAAGGTTGAACTTGCATTATTTTTGTATTGCTCCTTATAATCTGGAATTAAACTGATTAAATCTGGGAAATGAGTTTCGAATAAGCGATCAATATCTTGATCTGTTTTAATAGCAGAGAAGCTTTCTTTACCTTCCCAAGGATAAAACAATGTACAAGTAAAAGTTCCATCTGGATTAGGCAGAGCTATCATCATAAATTCTCCTCTAGGCCAAATATGAAGGGTCTCTACGTCCATTTTATGTTTACCATTTTCATCAGGTAACATATTGAACTCCTTATAGCCATGCTCAATATAGGTTTGAGAATAAGAGAACATTTCGTTAAACATCAATCTATGACGTACTGCCGAATACGCTCCATCGCAACCAAATAAATAATCGTATTCTAACTCAGACTCTTCGCCATTTTCTTCATTTCTAATTTTAAGCTTTTTATTTTGAAGGTCAACATCAGTAATTTTCGTATTGAAATAGAAGCTTAAATCGTCATCTTCTTCAGCTTTATTCAATAGAATTTTATTCAATAATCCACGAGAGACTGAATAGATTGCCTCATTATTAGTACCATATGGCTGATAGGTTAAATTCCCTGCAACATCGTGCATGGTTCTGCGGTACATAGGTATTACTAATGGCCAAACTTGGTCTGAAACCTGGGCTTTATCTAATGCTTTCCAACCACGATTACTCAATGCTAGGTTTATCGATCGTCCTGCTGGAATATTCACTTTACGCATATCAGGGCGACGCTCAATTACCGTTACTTTATACCCTTTCGAACCAAGTAAAACAGCCCATAAACTTCCCACTAAACCCGCTCCGGCTACGATAATCTTTTTAGGTTCCATATCTTAAAACATTTTTTTTAGTTCTTGCGCAAAGATGTAAACATCTTCAAATGAATTATATAGTGGCACTGGAGCTACTCGAACTACATTCGGCTCTCTCCAATCCGAAATTATACCTGCATCTGTTAAACTATTAAACACTTCTTTTCCTTTGGTAGGGAATATTAAACTTAACTGACATCCTCTTTCTGCAGGATTTTCAGGAGTTATGATTCGTATGGAATTTTCTCCTTTTTCTTTAATAATTTCTTTAATTAAAAACTCTAGATATCCAGTTAATTTTTCACTTTTTTCGCGAAGTGCCGCCATCGAAGTTTGATCGAATATATCTAAAGCCGCTCTATGACAAGCCATAGTAAATACCGGTGCATTACTTACTTGCCAAGCACCTGCCCCAACCATAGGTTCAAATTCGGCTGTCATATTGAAACGTGTCTCTGGATCATATCCCCACCATCCTTCGAAACGTGGTATTTCTTTTAATTTGCTATACTTTTCGTGTACATAAATTCCAGCAACTCCACCAGGACCAGAATTCATGTATTTATAACTACACCAACATGCAAAATCTACTCCCCAATCGTGTAATTGTAAAGGTACATTTCCAACGGCATGTGCTAAATCGAAACCAGCAAATGCACCTGCATTATGAGCCGCTTTGGTTATAGATTTCATATCAAATAATTGACCAGTGAAATAATTAACTCCACCTAAACATACCAGAGCTACTTCCTCTTTATATTTTTCAATTGTTGCTAAAATATCTTCTGTTCGTATGATATATTCGCCTTCTCTAGGTTGTAATTCTATAATAGCTTCTTTAGGATCGAAACCATGAAAGCGTGCTTGTGAGGCAAATGCATAAGTATCTGAAGGGAAAGGTTTTTGTTCGCAAATTATTTTATAACGCTCCTTAGTTGGTCTATAAAAACTTACTAAAAGCAAATGTAGATTTGCCGTTAACGAACCCATTGCCACTACCTCTTCAGGCTTGGCGCCTACAATTTTGGAAAGTGATTTTGAAAAGAATTCATGGTAGGCAAACCAAGGTCTTTTTGCATTGAAATGCCCTTCAACTCCCCAAGTTTTCCATTCTTCTAATTCCTCTTTTAGATAGGTTTCTGTATTCTTTGGTTGTAAACCTAAACTATTACCTGTAAAGTAAATAGCTTCTTTTCCGTGTAAATGCGGGAAGTAAAATTTATCACGAAATGATGCTAATTTATCTTCTGCATCTAACTTTCTTGCAAATTCTATAGTATTTGAGTACATATTGCCGTTTTAAAAGACAAATGTACCTTTTTTGAACCTAAAAAAGTAGTGGTTAAAGCTATTTATTGTAGACGGTTACAGTACCATGAAATTCATCGATTCCAACCACTAAAACCCAATAATAAACTCCTTCTGAAACCAATCCAACCTTATTCATACCCTTTCCATTCCAACATCCTTGACCAGTTTTTACTGAATCGAAATACAAATTTCCCCAACGATTATAAACGTATAATTTATAACACCCCTCTTCTAAGCCACTTGGACCAAAACACTCGTTTATTCCGTCTTCATTTGGAGTAAAGACATTAGGCATCATGCCTTCGTAATAGTAACTTCCAAACCCTCCTACTTCTTTTTCTATACTTACTTTTTCTGTACACAATCCATTGCTTACTGTTAGGGTTAATGTAATCGTATCTTTAAAAGGAACCGTAATCCCTGGATTGGCACCATCATATGTATGTCCACCTGGCTCAACTGTCCAATAATAATTGTAAGCCGGATTTGCTATTAAGTCGGGCGTATATACCATACCCGAACAGGTTAAGCCTTCGGCAAATAAGATTGGTGGAATACCTAATTGCTGCACCTCAACTACTATGGTATCGTAAGCAACACAAGATGTGTTATCTAACGAGGTTTCTAAAACATATTGTGTAGTTGTTCCAACATAACTAATTGGATTCGAAACTCCTGCATTCGTTAATCCAGTAGCCGGTGACCAATGATAACTATAACCTGAAATTGGTGTAAAACCTATTGCTACTGAATCGTTTTTACATTTCACTATATCGGGTCCTAAACTACCTTGAATTTGAAATACATCCACTACTTTTTCAACGGTATCTTTACAAATACCATTATCAATGATAATAAGGAATGTAGTATTTTGATCTACCCAAATATTGGGATTGTGAATATTAGGATTATCTACATTTTGATTAGGTATCCATTGATATGTAACACCTGTGAAGAAAGGTATATCATTTACTTGAAACACATCGCTAGCACATACGGTTGTATCATTGGGTTGTATAGATTGAGAATCTAAAACTAGCACTTCACGTGTTGCTGTATCACTACAAGTTAAATGCGAATACACTAATTGATATACAGTAGAAGAATTTATAGTAATACTAGGATTAGGACTTGTAGGATTAGATAATCCAGCACTTGGAGTCCATGAATATGTATAAGTACTTGGTAAATTTGAGCTTCCTAAATTTATAGTTGTTCCTACACATACCATAGTATCATTAAAGTTGATATTTTGAAGTGGAGAAACTGTTATTTGCTGGTCTAACGAATCGGAACAAGTGCCATTTGAAATAATCAAACTGTAGGTTTGAGACCCAACAGAAGGATTAAAAATTGGGTTGGATATTGTTGGATCAGAAAGACCAGTGGATGGTATCCAAGTATAAGTTACCCCAGGTAACCCCGATGGAGGTAATCCAATTTCGAAATTATCATTCTCACATGTTTCAATATCAGGAAGTGTTTGAATTGAATTTCCTAAAACTATAACTTGTTTAGTGATACTATCTACAGGATTACAAGTAGTTCCACTCGGATTCAATGCGTAGAGTGTAACTTCGTACACCCCACCAGCTGCAAAATTGAAAGTTGGATTAGTAGATGTTGATGTTTGTCCGTCAGAAACCGTCCATAAATAGTTCGTGGCTCCTTCACTTAAATTAGTCATGGTTAAATTCACTGGAGCACAAGCTGCTGGTG
>DATCKI010000200.1:0-2907 GCA_036562365.1 Bacteroidia bacterium
TGCTCCGTAAATAAATTAAACTCTAATTGTGCAATTATCCATCGCAAGTAATTAAATTTTAATTATCACAGATAGAATAATTTAAATTCAGCCCCAATGCGATGAAAAAATTTAAGTCTTATGCTAAATTATTTTCGGCGCATGTACTAACTCCTCCCCTGCCAAGGGGAGGTGGTCGAAGACCGGAGGGGTTAATTGCAGTATTTAAAAGTGAAAGTCCAGATTAATTTATACATGTATAATATTTGTGCAGCAACCACCCCGGCCTTTGGCCCCCCCTCCTTCATAAGGAGGGGAGTTTTACCTGCTCCGTAAATAATTTGAACTCAAATTGCGTGATTATACATCGCATGCAATTTAAATTTTAACTCAATAACAATGCGTTGAGAAATTTAAGTCTAAGTCTAAATTATTTTCGGTGCATACACTAACTCCTCCCATGCCAAGGGGAGGTGGTCGAAGACCGGAGGGGTTTGTCTCTATCCCTTTTATAAACAAATATTTAATTAAACGCAATGACGCTAGGAACGCAATGTTTCATTTACTAGCAGTTTTTTAAGAGCGCAGGAAATCTTACGTTGTCGGGTAATAAATACGGTAGATTACGCAGTACTGACAAAAGCTTAAGCGGCGACAGCTTGCTGTCGCCGTTGGGTAATAGGGCTTCGCCCTAAACCGCTTATAAAAAATTTCACTTATTTTAAATACTCACGGTATGATGTTGTTCAACCACACGTTTGTACAATTCCTCATACTGTCTAATTACCTTTTCTGTAGTAAACTCCAAAGCTTTATTCTTAGCTCCTTCTCTAAATTGAGCTAAGCGCTCAGAATCAGAAAGTATATAAACAGCTTTAGTTCCCATACTCTCTACATCGCCTACATCGCATAAATAGCCCGTTACACCATTCTCCTGTACTTCTGGCATACCTCCAGCATTCGATGCAATTACAGGAACTCCACTTACCATAGCTTCTAATGCTGAAACCCCAAAACTCTCTGTTTCTGATGGTAATAAGAATAAATCCGCACAAGCTAAAACCTCAGCTGTACCTTTAATAGAACCTAAGAAAACTACATCATTTTCTAAGCCCAACTCTTTAGCTAAGATTTCGGCATCTGGCCTTTCAGGACCTTCACCAGCCATAATTAACTTAGATGGCATAGCCTTACGTATACGCTCGAAAATACGAATTACATCGGGGATACGCTTTACTTTTCTAAAATTCGATACATGCACAATTACCTTCTCTCCATTGGGTGCTATCTGATGTTTTAAACAGTCTGGTGACGGAATTCCATATAAAGAAGCATCGATGAAGTTATATATAACTTCTATCTCACGATTTACTCTAAAATTATTATGTGTATCGTCGCGTAAACTTTTAGATACGGCTGTTACGGCATCACTATTATTAATGGCCCAAGTAACCGATGGTTCTAAGGAAGAATCGCGTCCAACCATAGTAATATCAGTACCATGAAGGGTAGTGATAACTGGAATATGTTTGCCTTTACTTGCCAAAATCTGCTTAGCTAATAACGCAGCTGTAGCGTGTGGAATTGCATAATGGGCATGTATAACATCTAAATTATACTTTAATGCCACATCCACAATACGGCCAGTTAATGAGGTTTCATATGGAGCAAAATCGAACAGAGGATAATCTGCCACATTTACTTGATGAAACTGTATATTAGGTGCAAAATACTCGAGACGTGCTGGACGTTGATAGGATATAAAATGGATTTGATGACCCAATTTTGCGAGCTCGTGCCCCATCTCTGTGGCTACAACTCCACTGCCACCAAAACTAGGATATAATACTATGCCTATTCTCATTCAGTTTAACTTTACTACAAAGCTAAGGTATTAATAACTTGCTTTGCATAAAGCTCTGTTAAATTATCGCTAAAGATTATTTCTTTAAAATTAGTTTCTGTACCTCTTTATTTCCCTCCCTTTCTAATAAAATCAAATACTGCGAATTAGCTAATTTTTCACCTAAATCTATCTGCTCTCCATTTTTCACTTCATTTTGATATACTAATCTTCCCATTAAATCAAATACCCATATTTTTATTGGATAATTGTCAGATTTAATAGATATAATTCCATTGCTCGGATTTGGATAAATCTTAAACAGTGAAATTTCATCTTCGTATAGCGAATTGGGTAAACTCCATTTAAATCCATCACTATATACGGTGTCTGATTTTAATCCTGCGTTATTTACAGCATAAATTCCAAATTTATAAGTTTCGTCAAGTATGAATGTTCCACTAAAATCATAATTCAAGACACTTCCAACCGAAACAAAGCTATTGCTTTGTGGATCATTTAGTACCACAAAATATTCTGCAATTCCACTATTTACATCTATAGCTTGATCCCAAAAAGCAGAATAGGTATTACTTGGATTTCCGATTATCAAATCTTCATCCACTAGATTCATATCGCTTAGATTCTGAGGAGCAATTGGTTCACTAAAATCTACGTTTAAAAGTAATTGAGCTTGCCCCAAATTTCCAACTTGGTCGCTTATTATAGATTTAGCTAATCCAGCAGGATTCGAGGGACTTATATTTTCGTGCGGTAATTCTGAATTCGGACCTACTTCTAAAACTAGGCTAGTATTGGCGGTACGTCCCACATAGGTTTCAATTTGAGAAACTTGTAAAAGAGCATTTCCAGTTCTAAACGAAACCGCATTACCAATTTGAAGGGGATTGGGGTCTGTATATCGCGCCACAATCTGGTTATTCACCCAAACTTCTATTTCTCCACTTACCTTATCAAATGCCACTTTAAAATCGTAGAACTGAGCTGGACTTAATACCAAATTGGTATCATAAACCATAGTAAAAACATCATTTGTTACTTTGTAAATTTCAAGGTCTTGATAC
>DATCKI010000201.1:0-24763 GCA_036562365.1 Bacteroidia bacterium
GTTATATAAAAAAAGTAAAGAGTTAAATTAACGTCTTTTCTTATTATCAAATAATTGAGCTAATAATGTGGCAGTCAATGCGCCTAATCCTCCCATAAATGCTCCTAAGAGAGTTATTACTGCAATTAATCCGATTGTACCACCAGGAATTTTTATTAATTCACCAATAGCACTTATATAATTATCATTCACATTAGTGGTTCTCCAAATACTAACTATTAAATTAAGAATAGCTATAGATATAAATCCACTAAAAAAAGCGTGAAATCCATTTTTAAAAGCAAATAAACTTATCACAAACGGAACCACTATAATTATCCACCAATAAGGTAAAAAATAGATAGTTACACCCGTTAATAATATAATTATTAAAGTTAATATTAAAAAGCGTTTCATGAATTCTTAGTTAATGAGTTTTTGAAAATGTGTACCAACAGCAGCTTCTTCGCTATTTTTAAAGTAGTTAAGCTTGTAATAATGCCCAGAAGCCCAATCATTAATCATATTATCATAATAACTACTTCCTGGATTACCACTTTGCCCACCAGGATAAATACCTAAGGCATTTACTCCATCTTCTTCAAAAGATACTATCATTTTCCATGACGGGCCCCAGCGGTCGCTACATGCATTTACTATGCTATAATTTCCACCAATTTTTATTTGATATCTACTAAATGGCTTTATTCCTAATATATGCTGAACCGAAGTTCCTTTGTATTTATACCATTCTAAACCGCCTTCCGATTTTTGCTTTTCTTCTAAGATTTTAATGGCATTCGAGGCCGACATTGCTATCAATTGAAATGCATCTTCCTTTTCTGGCGTAGCTTTAATATCGAAGATATCTGCACGGAAACGACTTAATAAAAGATTGTATAAACTTAAATTTCCTGGATCTGCTTTTTCTCCTTTAAATCCATCCCATTCATCATATACTAATTCTTTAAAACTTACAAACCATGCTTCAAAAATACTTGGAGCTATTTGCTCTGCATCGTTAAAGTAATTCCAATCTTTCAATAACTTTAACCACTCTGGATGATTTGCAAATTCCTGCTCTCCATATTTCAAGAAAATTGGTAAAAATTTCATTGCAATTTGATTTAAATTATCTCCTTGCAGAGTCTTCATGAAATCAACTGTTATACCATTATTCTTGCTTAATAAATCATTGATACGAACATTTCTAAACTCTTCGAAAATTCCATTATAATAATATGGGTACAAAGTGTCAGTTGGATGTTGATTCGCAGAACTTACAAAGCCTCTTTCTGGATTTAAGATATGTGGATTTTCTTCGCTAGGAATTATTTCAGAAATAAAATCCTTTCTAACTCCATATCCATAATTCTTAGGATATTTTAGATGATAACCTTGTTGTTTTATAGCTATATCTCCATTTGAAGCGGCAAAAACAAAGTTTTGAGCCGGACAACCAAAATATTGTAAAGCATTTATATAATCATCGTGATTTTGGGCTCTATTTAATTGAACAAAAGTTTTTAATTCGTTTGCTGGTAAATATGCCGTCCAGAATAAAGCTAAATCAGTACCAATTCCTTGAGACATTAATGAATCTTCATACACCACACGTCCCATTTTGGTAACTAGATATCTATCCACAAAATCTGGTTTACCTTTAATCTTTATAGTATCGTATTCAATTTCCGTTTTCAGCCATTCTCCTTGAAAATTGTATTCCATCTTAGAATCATCTTTCCATTCAACAGCATACCAATCTCTCACATTACGAGTTCCATTCGTAACTCCCCAAGCAATATTCGAGTTAAATCCAGATATAACACATGGTGCACCAGGTAATGAAGCACCATACACATTAAATTGTGGAGTAACAATTTGAATTTCGAACCAAATACTTGGTAAATTCAACTTAAGGTGTGGGTCGTTACATAAAATAGGTTTACCTGTAGCCGATTTTGAACCACTTATTGCCCAGTTATTACTACCAACTCCTCTAAAATAATTTACATTTTCTAATTCAGGAATTAAACCATTAATGGCAACTAAATTAGTATCTGGTGCTGTAGAATCGGCAACTGTATTTTTGGCAAAATTGAACTTAGTTCCAGAGGGAATAATAGGATTTGAAGTTCCATCAGGAAATTCTTTAAATAAGAAGTCTATATCTTCTTTATCGAATAATTTATATGCATTTATAATACCTAAATCAAGATCGTCGTCGGTTAGCATTTGTGCCATATACTTAAGTAGTAAAGCACTTTTAAGAGGCGACCATTTTTCAGGTTTATAATTTAGAATTTTATATTCAACTGGATAACTTCTATAATTTAATCGATCTATATATGCATTAATACCATCGGTATAAGCGTGAACAACCAGAGCAGTTTCAGGGTCTTCCATCATAAGGTCTGCACTTTTACGAGCCGAAGCTAGCATACCATTACGACGTTGAAGACGGTCGAATTTTAACACGCCCTCACCTAGGGTTGTATAAAGCACTTCGCTTAATCGGCCTGCTGCAGCGCGGGTTTGAAAATCCATTTGCCATAAACGCATAGAAGCTGTAACATAACCTTGCGCAAAAAAAGCATCTCGGGTATTTTTAGCAAAGATGTGTGGAACCATTCGATCGTCCCAATAAATCTCTACTTCCTCTTTTAATCCATTGAGCTTTAATACTTTTTTAATCTCTACTTCATTAGGCTCTGCATTCGCCAGCAAACCATTCATAGGGTCTAAAATTTTCCCTAATGGTGGAACTGCTAAATCGTTAATTTTAAAACCTTTATTTAATAATACAAATAATCCTACTAATAAGAAACTGGACAGTAAGAGTTTAAAAAACTTCATAGATATTTAATGCGTTAAGAGATTTTCGAAGTTAAAGAAAGTTTTGATACTTCATCAATAAATGTTGCAACATTATTCAAAGAATAATCAGCCTGCGGTAAAAAACCTGCAAACATTTGGAATACATGTATCATTTCTTCGTATTGTTCAACGCGGTAAGAAACACCGGCTGCGTTGAATTTTTCTAATAATGACACGGTATCATAATAAAGCACTTCATCTTCTCCAACTTGAATGAGAACTGGACAAATATTATCAAAATTAGCGTATTTAGGAGCGGCTAAAGGATGTTGAAGCATTCCATCAGCATATTTTTTACCCCAAATTCGTATAGCTTTAATATCAATCATGGGGTCTTTAGACAACTTTTTAGGTGCGTCAGGATGCGATGCTTCCAAATCAGCCCAAGGCGAAAAACACACAGCTGCCATTGGCAATGGAATATTATTATCGCGCAGTCGAACTAAGGTTGCTAGGGTTAATCCCCCCCCTGCACTATCGCCACAGAAAATAATTTTTTCGGCTGGAATTCCCGACAATCTCAAATAACTATACACTTTTACGGCATCTTCTAATGCAGCTGGAAATGGAAATTCTGGGGCCAATCTATATTCAAATGCAAGAACTTTACATTTACATTCTAATGCTAAACGGGTTGTAATATTGCGGTGCGATTTAATAGAACCATGATTATACGCACCACCATGTATATACATAATTACTTTATCATTCTCTAAATTATCAGGAGTTACCCATTCAGCCTTCATTCCAGCAATCTCTAAACTCTCTAAATTTACTCTTCGACGTGGGAAACCTAAAAAAGAAGTTAGGTAATCCATTCCCAATCTATATGTATGATCTTCGTAATCGTATCTAAATACTGCACGTTTAGTTACCCTAAAAAACCATTTAATCGCCCGGATTTTAACCAAAGCTTTTAAACCAAAATCCTTTGAGGCATAACGGTTTACAGTAAATAAACTTGCTTGAGACATATTTAAATTAGGATTGTATTATTGTGCTGTTAACAAATGTAGTTAAAAATAGTATGCACGCACAACATTTTTAGACTAAATAATTAGAATTTAAAATGGTGCTAATAAAACGTGGATAAGATGTAAATAAAAAAATAAAATGACATATTGCTTTTAACCTATATTTGCTGCATTAAGCCGACAAAATTGTGAAGAATATAATTCTTAACATTGGCTTAACATGGAAAGATGTAAAATTGCACCATTAAATAAATAGCATGTTTGGACTCACAGCTGATCTAACGTTATTACTCTTATTATGTCTGTTATGTGCAGCCGTATTCGAGTTTATTAACGGTTTTCACGACACGGCCAATGCCGTAGCTACCGTTATTTACACCAACTCCTTAAAACCTAATATCGCCGTTATTTATAGCGGTTTACTAAATTTCATTGGTGTATTAGCTGGAGGAACAGCCGTAGCCATGGGTATCATTAAACTACTCCCACCTGGCGTGCTTACCGATCAAGATCTTATGCACAATATTGCCATGATCTTATCTCTACTTCTATCAGCAATTATTTGGAATTTAGGAACATGGTACCTTGGTATCCCAGCTTCATCGTCTCATACTCTAATTGGCTCAATTTTAGGTGTGGGTATAGCCTATTCTTTCATAGAAGGAACTTCTATGGCTGAAGGAGTAAACTGGCATAAGGCTGGGCATGTAGGATTAAGTTTATTACTTTCTCCTTTTATAGGATTTGTAGGTACACTCGGGCTCGTTAAACTTGCCAAAACATTTATTAAAAACAAAAAAATATTCTCCGAACCCGATAAAACAGCCTCACCACCTTGGTATATACGTTGGATTTTAATTGGTACATGTGGTGCCGTTTCGTATGTACACGGTAGTAACGATGGCCAAAAAGGAATTGGCCTTGTAATGCTTATTTTAGTAGCAATAGTTCCTGCTAAATTCGCTTTAGACCATTCAACTTCAATTAAAGAAATTAGAACCGAAGTAACTACTGCTATCTCTAATTTTGAAAATCTTAGCGTAGATCTTTCTAACGATAAAAATTATAATAAAGCTATGAATAGCTTAGCTATTCTTAATAGCCATTTAGCCGAAGTTGAATCCTTCAATCATTTAAGTTCAGAAGAAATTCAAACATTACGCGTTGCCATTTACGATGCCTCTAGCGCTATGAAAAAGTTAGATGAAGATGAAAATCTAAAAGGTGTCTTTGGCGATTATAACTTATCTAAAGCTAGTAAAAACATTGCAGCTCCTATAGAATATGCGCCACTTTGGGTTGTTATTATGATTGCACTTTGTTTAGGTATTGGTACCATGATTGGTTGGAAACGTATAGTAAAAACCATTGGTGAAAAAATTGGTAAAGAACACTTATCATACGCGCAAGGTGCAGGTGCCGAAATGGTAGCTGCTGCTACTATTGGTCTAGCTACTGCAACGGGGTTACCGGTTTCTACAACCCAAGTATTATCTTCGGGTATTGCTGGTAGTATGGTTGCTAGTAATGGTCTAGCTAATTTGCAAAAAGGAACCATGCGTAATATTGCATTAGCTTGGTTGCTTACTTTACCAGTAACTATGATACTTGCAGGCGGTTTCTTCACTATACTAAGATTCACTTTATAATAAGCTCATTATTTTTTTTAAGATTTTTAGAAACCCTTTTCCTGTGCATTGCGTATAATATATAAAATCACAGGATATGCGTCAGTTAAAAATCTCAAAACAAGTTACCAATCGGGATACCGCCTCCTTCGATAAATATCTACAAGAAATTGGTAGGGTTGATCTTATTACAGCCGATCAAGAAGTAGAATTAGCATCGAGGATTAAAAAAGGCGATAATGCAGCGTTAGAAAGATTAGTTAAGGCTAATTTGCGTTTCGTAGTGTCTGTTGCTAAACAATACCAAAACCAAGGATTAAGCCTGCCCGATCTTGTTAATGAAGGTAATTTAGGCCTAATTAAAGCGGCACAACGCTTCGACGAAACTCGTGGTTTTAAATTTATTTCTTATGCCGTTTGGTGGATTCGTCAATCTATACTTCAAGCGCTTGCTGAGCAAGCTCGTATTGTACGTTTACCACTCAATAAAATTGGCTCTCTCAATAAAATTAATAGAACTTTCTCTAACCTAGAACAGGAATTTGAACGCGAACCTTCTACCGAAGAAATCGCTGAAGCTCTTGAACTCTCTCCTGATGAAGTTAAAGAAAGCCTTATGAATGCCGGTAAACATGTTAGTATGGATGCCCCTCTTGTAGATGGAGAAGAAGCTAATATGTACGACGTTCTGCGTGGTGATGATAGCCCCAACCCTGAAGATGGTTTACTTCACGATTCTCTTAAAAAGGAAATTGAACGTGCGCTTAGTACGCTTACTCCGCGCGAATCAGATGTTATTCGACTATTCTTCGGCTTGGAAGGTAAACCCGCTATGACGCTTGAAGAAATTGGTGAACGCTTCGACCTTACTCGTGAAAGAGTACGTCAAATTAAAGAAAAAGCTATACGCCGTTTGAAACAACAAAGTCGTAGCAAACAACTTAAGACTTATCTAGGGTAACAAATATAGTTTTAGGAATTATGTAAAGCGTCTCATTCTCGAGGCGCTTTTTTTTTATCTGATTTTTAGTCTATTTATTGCCGCCCTATATAAAGCCGCATTGCGGTTATGAGCAGCTAAGCTTACTTCAAACCTATGGGTTCCATCAAGTTTTTCTGAAGCACACATAAATAAATATTTATGTGAAGCCGGATTTAAAACCGCATCTATAACACCTGGTTGAACCATACATATTGGCCCTGGAGGTAACCCTAAGTTTTTGTATGTATTATATGGCGAATCAATTAATTTATGATAATTATAAACTCTTTTAGCTGTAAAATCACGAATAGGAAAAAGTAAAGTAGGGTCACTTTCTAATGGCATCCCTATACGTAAACGATTTAAATATAAACCCGCAATTATAGGCCATTCTTCCTTAATTTTACTTTGTTCGCTCTGAACAATTGAGCCTAGGGTATAAACTTGCTCTGGAGTCAATTTAAGTGAATCGCATTTACGTAAGCGTTCCTCATTCCAGAATTTATTATGCTCCTTTTTCATTCGCTGCATAAATTCATCCTCATCTGTATCCCAATAAAATTCATAGGTATTAGGGATAAATAATGTCATTACATTCTGAAGATTAGTACCAAGACTTGCTACATATTCTTCGTCATTTAGCATAGTCATCAACTTAGCACTATCTGCTTCTATTTTCTTGCAAACACGACCAATAAAATTCTCAGGAATTCGACCATAAGTCAAGGTTATTTTGACCGTTTCTTTACGTCCAGATTCCAATAAATTAAGTAAGTCCTTATCGGTCATACCTTTTACTAACTTATATTTCCCAGCTTTCCATTTATTGGTATCACTAAGTAATTCAAGCGATTTAAAAAATTGAGCTTTATCTAGGAATAAAGAATCTGCAAATGTCTCTAAGCTTTGAGCTTTAGATTTAGTAGAGTAAACATACACAAATCCATCTTGAGCCACATTTTCTTTCTTGTATGCATCATAATAAGCACAAGAACTTAATACACTCGTGCAAACAAATAAAATTAAATAGCTTAATGCTGAACTCTTCATAGTTCTGCAAATATAGTTATTGCATAATACCCCCCAACTAAGTTGGGAGGCATTTAAACAAAGAATGATATTACCAACTGAATTTCAAACCAAATGAAGGCAATATAGGTAATTGATTCACACGTTTTGAAGTGATGCGATCAATATAAAATACATTTTTACGATTGTAAACATTAGTAACACCAGCATTTACTTCTAAATTTAAATAATCGTTGATTTTCCAAATGTATTTACCACTAATATCTAAACGGTGATACCAAGGTAAACGACCTGCATTTAAATCGTCGTATATAGTATGAATTACACCATTTTCAGCAGTATAATCAGTTTGTAATCCATTTTGGAAATCAAGTAATTCAATAGTTCCACTTGTTTGTGTGAAAGGGAAACCTGAACCTAAGTTATAACGTGCACTAAGTTCCCAATTTTTCTTTTTACCTAAACGGTATGAAGCTACGAAGTTCATGTTATGACGACGGTCGAATACTGGGAAATAGGTATCAATTTCATCATAACGTTTGGTATAGGTTAACGAGTATACTGTCCAAACATATAAACGCTCTGTTTTATAGGTCAACAATACATCTAAACCAGTTGCATAACCGCGCTCAAGAATAAAGTCTTTTTTCAAACGATCTTCTTTATCGGCATTTATCGCATTATCTTCAAAAATCTTATCTCTATTTAAGTTCGATAATTGTTGGAAATTCTTGTAATAACCTTCAATATTCAAACTTAAATTTTTAACGATATCAAATTCGAAACCTAAGATAGCATGTTGAGCTTTTTGAAGTTTGGTTTTAACATCTTTACCATCGAATGTTTTAGGTAAGTTATCTGAACCACTCAAGAATCCGTAGAAGAAGTTAACCACATCGCGGTCGCTATTAGCTGCGATTAAGTTTTGGCTATACATACCTCCACTTAATTTAATTCGAACACGGTCGTGCGCATTAAACTTAACAGCTAAACGCGGTTCTGGAGAGAATTCTCCTAAAGCTGCATAGTAATGTAAACGTACTCCTGGATCTACTACCCAACGACCACGATTCATTTTATAACGCACATATGCCGCAAATTCTGTTGTATTTTCTTCTTGATTGATAAATCTATTTGCTGCATTATAGAAGTTGAATTTAGTATTAAAACCAACTACTTCTAAACCATAAATTAATTTATCGCGATCGAAGAAACTATTGAAATCTAAATTAAAATTGAAGCCATTGATACTACTTGATCTTGGAGGTAAATTACCTTCTAATAAACTAACTTTATAAGATGAATATCCGAAATTACCATCAACTTTAATGTTACTATTACCAGGTACTAATGTAAAATTAATTCCACCACCAAACTGATTCCATTTCAAATCTGAAACACCTTGAAAGTTAGCACGGTCGGTATATCCAAAACCAAATAAACTTACTTTATTTCCTTTACCAGCATTCAGGCTAATCTTACCAAATACGTCGCCATAACCAAAAGGAAGTCCTGCTTTACCATTATCTCCGTAGCTATAAAGAGCTTTTGAAGATTGAGGCAAATAAGAATATTTACCGGTTAATAGGTAACTAGCACTTAGGTTAGAATTTTCTGACAATTTTTTAAATGGTCCTTCAATAATTGCTTTGGCACTAAAGGTATTAGCTGCAACTTGACCTGAATGTCTTTTTAAGTTACCATCTTTAGTTGTGATGTCCATGATAGAAGACACACGTCCACCATAATTTGCATTGAAACCACCTGTATAAACGTCGGCATTACGAATAGCTTCTGTTTCTAATACAGAGAACAAACCAATTGTATGGAAAGGGTTATAAATAGTAAGTCCATCTATAGTTAATTTATTTTGAACTGGGGTACCTCCACGTATATATATTTGTCCACCTTGGTCTCCAGTAAAGTTAACACCTGGTAAAACTTGTAAGAACTGTGCAAAATCGGCCTCACCACCAATTTGTGGCAAACGACGTATATCATCGGGTGCGACGGTTATAGTAGAAACACGGGTATCACTTTTAGGATCTATGCGAGTACCTTCAATAACAGCACCTTTTAATACTGTTGATGAAGACTTCATAATAAAGCTCAGAGTTACAGTCTTTCCCTCAACCACTTCAACCGATTTAGTAATCGTTTCGAAGTTCATGGCAGATAGAGTCAATGTATATTTACCTACAGGGATATTATTTAATGAGAAGAAACCTGATTCATCGGTAGATACACCATATTTTGTTCCAGTTAAAACAACATTTGCAAATACTATTGGTTCTCCATTGGCATCATTTTTCACCGAACCTTTTATGGCACCTCCCTTCTGAGCAAATGCTCCAACTGAAAGTATCATAAGGGTTATGAAAAATGAGATACGTTTAACTCCATTCATTGAATTACTATTTATATCACAAAGATATTCTTAGCAATCAAAAAAAGAATAGACAATTTAACGCTTTTATCGATTTTATGTTGAAAATCGTTAAATTCCTTTATGAATGCTGGCTTTCAACTTGCTCAGATTTAGGTGGTCGTACAAAATCTAGGGGATTATTCATAAAATGACGCCAAACCATACCTATAAGATATCTAGTGTCCTGAAAATTAACGTTTCTTGAGCGAATAGCTACAAATAATGCTAAGCCAAAACTTACTGCAAAGTTAAAAATTCCAATACCTATAATCCCAAGTATACTCATTGCTATATCGTATATCGTAACTTTAAAATCTAATCCCACCAAAGCTACTGCAAAATTACCCGTTGAAAAGGTAATGTGTCGGATATCGATATTCCAACCAATGAAACTTCCTATTGTGCCAATGCTTCCTAAAAACACCCCTAAAAAGAAATTCCCGGCTAGACTTCCCATATTGGTACTTAAATAATTTGAAACTTTAGCTCTCCATGCTTTTTTCATCAATTTACGAAGTAAAGGATGGTTCTCTACCCTTTCTGGAATCTTTCTAAATCGAACTATATTATCGTAATAGCCACTTATTAAACCTGCCACAAACAAGCATACACCAGCTATGGCCGCGTGAAAAATTGCCGGACTATGAATTGGATTTATTTCGTGAATTAAATGATGCGCCTTTTCAGGTCCTGCCAAGTGTCCACCAAATACATAAAAATATAAAATGGCTAGTATAAGCGATACTGGGAATACCACCGCCAAGTTCCCTACAAAGGCAATAAACTGACTACGAAAAACGCGCACAATTAAATCGCTTAATCCTTTTAAATCGCGTACACTACCGCTGGTTGAATCGAGCGAAGTAGCAATGTGATTGGCCGTCATAGCAGGCTGTTTAGTGGCAATTGTACCATGAATTAAATGTACGGCAATGAAGCCAAAGGAATAATTCATACTGTATAAAAAAGCCCTCCCAAAAGGTGCAAGACTCATGTAGTAAATCAATGTTTTAATAACTACTAAAAAGCCTACTATAAAGCCCCCTTTTGAAGCTGAAGCTAACATTTCTTTGTATTCTTTCGGACTACTAGTAATGTAATGCTCACCTGTTTTACTTGCATGGTCGGTAATTTGATAGGCCATAACCCCAATATTTTGGGATAAATGCTCTCTTAATTTAAATCGAACATTCTCGTGTCTTACCGAACTAATAAAAAAGCTTAATACAGCTTTTCGATATTGTTCTACATCATCTTGAGCTGCTAATAAGTAGGTTAGTACCTTCATACGCTCAATGTTCTGATGCAATCGCATAGACACATAGGTTAAGGAAAGAGAAGTGCCGTCGGCTTCCCTAACTTCACGAATATAATCGAGCGTTTTTTCGCATTCTTCAATTAATTTATGGACCTTTTCTAAATGCTCATTTACATTAAGTCGGCGATCTTTAAAATCTTGAACAAAAGACGATACCTCAGTGCTCAACTTCACTAATGGAGATTCGGAAGTTTCTAAACTTGGAATTTGAGTAGTAAGCAAAGGTTCCACTCCCATTGCTGCAATTCTATGCGAAATAAACAACATTGAATCGAGTAAAGAAACTTCTACATTTGGTTTAATTCTTCGAATTAATGTATCTGGATATAATTCCTTCAAAAACTCTTCCCAAGTTAAAATAGAAATATTCTGAAGCCATTGGTAATCGCTATTTCTATGAAATACAACACTTAAACACTCGTTTAGTTCATTTACATTCGGAACAGGAGGAAATATTTTGTAAGAAATCTTTAAGAAAGCAGTGGTAAAAAAACCGGCATTGGATAATATTCCACTTTCGGCAAATAAATCTATATGCTTAGTTGAATCAATTAGTTCTGAAATACAGACGCGTAACTGAGTTCCTAAGTGTGGATTTTCTTTGATGATATGGGTTAATTCTAATAATTTATATTCTGAATCCTCTTGAGTTTGCCATCTACCAGGACGCAAAAAATACACTATACGAATGATTGTTTCTAAAGCTGAAATTTCTCCTTTAAGCGATTTCTCAAGTATTTCTTTCATATATAAATCTACGGCTTTAAAAGCTTTTATCTAAGCAAAGAAAACAAAAAATTGGAGGTAATTTTCAAATTTTAACGTTAAGATCCGTGAAATTTGCGTATTTTTATTAAAAGTAATTTTATGAAAATTTTATTAAAACTATTAATCACAGCTTTAGCTGTTGTAATATCTGCCTGGATATTACCAGGTGTACATTTCCCAAAACTTGAAGAATCGTGGTCGTTGGGAGCTATGCTTGGCCCAATTACATTTGCAATTGTGCTTACCTTATTAAACACCTTTGTAAAGCCAATTTTGAAGATACTAAGCTTCCCGATTACTTTAGTAACCTTTGGGCTATTCCTACTTATTATTAACGCTTTAATTGTTTTACTTGCAGATTGGATGCTGGGCTCTGTTCAAATCGATGGATTCGGATGGGCATTCCTTTTTGCTATAGTATTAGCAATTGTTGAATGGATTCTTGAAAAGATTTTCGGGTCTAAGGACGACGAGGAATAATTAGTCCCCCGATTTACAAAATATTAAAGGCTTCTCTTTTTTGGGAGAAGCCTTTATTTTTTTAGTCGTTCGCTAAGAACGGATATCTATAATCTGTTGGTGGTACAAAGGTTTCCTTAATAGTTCTCGGACTTAACCATTTGTATAAGTTAATTTTAGACCCAGCTTTATCGTTAGTTCCACTACCTCTAGCTCCACCAAATGGCTGTTGCCCTACAACTGCACCCGTTGGCTTATCGTTAATGTAGAAGTTACCAGCTGCATTTTTTAATTTTTGAGTTGCTAATGCAATGGCATAACGATCTGTAGCTATAATTGAACCAGTTAATGCATATATCGAAGTTGAATCAACTAATTCTAAAGTTTTCTCGAATTCATCTTCGTTATATACATAAATCGATAATACTGGTCCAAATAACTCTTCACTCATAGTGATGTATTTTGGATCGTTTACACGGATAGTTGTAGGTTCTATAAAGTATCCTTTAGATTTATCATAACCTCCACCCGTTATAATTTCTTGGCCATCTGCTTTCGCTCTATCTATATATGATGCTAATTTATCGAAAGATTTTTCATCAATAACTGCATTGATAAAGTTTGAAAAGTCTTCAGTTGGACCCATTTTGAAAGATGCTACATCTCTTTGCAATCCTGCTTTTACTTCTTCCCATAAATTACTTGGAATATAAGCGCGAGATGCTGCAGAACATTTTTGCCCTTGGAACTCGAAGGCCCCACGAGATAAGGCCGTAATTACTTCTTGTGCATTGGCCGATTTATGTACCATTACGAAGTCTTTACCACCTGTTTCTCCTACTATTCGAGGATATGATTTATAGGTATGAATATTATTTCCGATAGTTTTCCATACGTTTTGGAATACCTCTGTAGAACCTGTAAAGTGTATACCCGCAAAATCAGGATGAGAGAATATAACTTCTGCTGCTTCAGGACCAGATGGGTAAATTAAGTTGATTACTCCATCAGGTAAGCCTGCTGCTTTAAAGATTTTCATTAAAACATGAGCAGAATAAACTTGTGTATTACTTGGTTTCCATACTACCACATTTCCGCACATAGCTGCCGAAGTAGGTAAATTACCCGCGATAGCTGTAAAATTGAACGGAGTTAATGCATATACAAAACCTTCAAGAGGACGCCATTCTAAACGATTCCAAATTCCAGCACTACTTTCTGGTTGTTCAGCATAAATTTCGCTTAAATACTGAACATTGAAACGTAAGAAATCTATGATTTCGCATGCTGAATCAATCTCGGCTTGGAAAGCATTTTTAGATTGACCTAACATAGTGGCTGCATTAAGCTCTGCACGGTATGGACCAGCAATTAATTCAGCCATTTTCAAGAATATACTAACACGTTGTTCCCATGGCATATTCTCCCATTGCGCTTTCGCACTTAAGGCCGCATTAATCGCATCTTGTATGTCTGATTTTGAGCTTTTATAGTAATATCCTAATACATGCGCATGATCATGCGGAGGATGTATGGACATTTTTGCGTCGTTACGAACTTCTTTTGATCCAATATACATTGGTATATCGCGAACCTCAGAACGCATTTCTGCAAGTTTAGCTTGCAATTCTTTTCTTTCGGCACTACCCGGTGCATAACCTTTTACAGGCTCATTCTTTGCTGTTGGAATCTTGAAATGTGCACTCATTTTTTTAATAATTTGGACAAAGATAGCTAAATGTACTTAAATGCCTAAGAGCATTTCTTAATTCCACTTCCAGGGCACATTCATCCTAAATTTAGGAATATGAACTATATAATTATTAAAAGTTTCAATATCTTGGAAATAATAATATCCTTCCATATACCCTAAATCGGTTGCAAAATTACAACCACTTTCGTAGGTAAAAGACTCACCTGGCTCTAAAACTGGATGCAAACCAACCACACCAGGCCCTTCTACTTCTCTATATTCACCATTTCCGTCTAAAATCTCCCACTTTCTATATAATAACTTCAGAATTTTATCGCTATTATTTTTTATGGTTATTTGATATCTAAAGAAATAGTAATTTCGATCCAACAAGCTATTATGAGGATCAAATTGGGTTTCGACATGAATCCCGACATCAAATAATTCACCTACTACTTTCATCGATCGGTAATCGTACTAAATGCTGTAGCAGCCACTATACGGTCTGTACGCTGATATCTATCTCTATAATAAACCAGGACAATATACATATTTTCGGTCCGTGCAAAATCACCTTCCAACAATCTAGTTGGCGATATTTGAGCAAAAGGACTATCATTCACGAACATAAAATTATAATATCCAGTTTTCAATTTTTTTGTCAAGAAATACTCCTTCATTTCAGGGTCGTACTCCATTTTAAATTCTGGCAATTTATCATAATTCGACAATTGTCCAAGTACATAAACATCCCCAATCTGGTTGGGGCCTTTATCATAGGCTAGTGAGAATCTCACATAGCTATAATCACCTTCTGTATTACTATCGAAACCATCTCGAGTTTCAATAAAATAGGTGCCATTTAAATCAGGAAGAGGAGTATATTCTCTTTCTCCACGAGCAGGAAGAGGAAATAAGTAGGAAACCATAAGTCCATCTCTACCTTCAACCAAATCTCGAGTAATATTGGTTTTCTGACGTAAAGTTCTCAAATCTAAAAAGCGCCATTCATTAGCACCTTCAAAGGTTAAAGAGTTATCAAGGTTATCGAATGTAAAAATATTTCCAACGTGCAAAGCAGGTTTCACGTTACGGCGTGCATTATCGAGGCGGCCATTTTGATACACATCCACAAATAAGTCCATACGCGGATTTACATTCTGAATTCCAGAAAAATCGAGTGTAAAAGTTATATCTTGGCCAGTCATACGCATTTCTGGGTTCAAGGCATCACGAATACGGCCTTTTAGCGAGAGAATAGGTTCAAATACTCTAAAGCATTTAACAAAGGCGGTATCGTTATTATCGTAGTTTTTGTAAACCACCAAGGCATAATTTCCGCTGAACTTAGGTTTCATATCAGAATTGGGGAAGTCGAGCGTATAATGGGTATAATTTTGTTTAGTACCCATAGAAAAGTCCATTTGCGTAATATTACCTTGGAAGAAACCATTTAGGTACATAATTTGTTGAAGAGGAGAAGGATTCCAATCATAATCGCATAGAACCATAGTATAGTTATACACATCGCTTTGACTGTTAAGGTCGTCGAAGTGTAGATTAAACATTTCCGAGGAGCCTAATTGAATCATAGGCATAAGCGTTGGTTTATTATCTCTAAGAAGCTGTACAGACTGAATATTAGAGTGATAAACCGAATCTCTCATAGCTGCAAAAGAAATATTTGCGAGCAAAAATAGAGGCAAAGAGGATATGTATAAAAGAAGATTTTTCATAATAAACACAAACTACAAACCTAGTATAAACAATCGTAAAAAAGTTAAATTTAAAAAACAATTAACAAGATAAAATTTATGCTTGTTGAAGAAAAATAATGAAATAAAGTGAAGAAAGGGTTAAATTTTGTTTTTTTCCTTTAAAAAAATGTTTAGGTTTGCCCCAAAATTATCTGCCAGTAGAACGTATTGCAATGCATATGGGTAAGTCAATAAAAATTAACAAAGGGCTTGATATCCGCATGGTAGGAGAAGCTGAAAAAGTAACAGTATCTCCAGACGGTGTGGATACCATCGTCATTAAGCCTACCGATTTTCATTTTTTAGTTCCGAAGTGCTTGGTAAATCCAGGTGATGAAGTAAAAGCCGGAACTCCATTATTCTACAGCAAGAAACATCCGGAAGTAAAGTTTTGCTCACCGGTAAGTGGAGAAGTAGTGGAAGTAGTACGCGGAGAGAAGCGTAGACTAATGTCGATCAAAATTTTGGCCGACAAAGAGACTCGTTATCTAGACGTACAAGTACCATCATTAGAGACAGCTTCTAAGGAAGAGATCATTAGCACATTATGTGAGAATGGTTTATGGGCTTATATCAAACAAAGACCGTTTGATGTAATAGCCAATCCAAGAGTTGCCCCTAAAGGTATTTTCATTTCGGCGTTTGATAGTAATCCATTAGCACCAGATTTAGACTTTGCTTTGCAAGGTTATGGTCCGGAATTCCAAAAAGGTATTGATGTATTAGCGAAATTAGCGCCAGTACACATTACAGCACACACAGAGAAAACTAAAAGTGATGTATTTTTGAAGGCTGCGAATGCGCAGATTCACACAATCAATGGGCCACATCCAAGCGGCAACGTAGGAGTACAGATCCATCATATCGATCCTATAAATAAAGGAGAGGTAGCATGGACTGTAAATGCTCAAGATGTTGCTATTATTGGACGTCTATTTACCGAGAAAAAATACAATGCAATTCGTGTAGTAGCCATTACTGGTAGCGAAGTTAACCGTCGCAGATATGCTAAGGTTATTACTGGTACTCCATTAAAAGCATTATTACAAGATAACATTAATACTACCCATCCAGTTCGTATCATTAGCGGTAACGTATTAACTGGTACTAAAGAGAGCATGGATGGTTACTTAGGTTTTTACGATAACCAAGTTACTGTAATTCCTGAAGGTTATGAACCACAATTCTTTGGTTGGATACTTCCAGGTTTTGGCAAATTCTCAATGAGTAAAACATTCTTCTCATGGTTAACCCCATCTAAAAAGTATACTTTAAATACTTCATTAAATGGAGAAGAACGTGCATTTGTTGTAACAGGTGAGTACGAAAAAGTGTTCCCAATGAACATTTATCCGGTATATTTACTAAAAGCAATTTTAGCGAATGATATCGAAAAAATGGAAGAATTAGGAATTTACGAAGTAGCTCCTGAAGACTTTGCTTTATGTGAATTTGTTTGTACTTCTAAAATCGAGACACAAGCAATTGTTCGTCAAGGTTTAGATACACTAATGATTGAAACAGAATAATTAATTAACGTAAAAACAAGGTAAATTAGTGAAAGCTTTACGTAATTTTATGGAAAAGAAGTTAGAACCCAACTTTAAAGAGGGGGGAAAACTTCATAAATTTTGGCCTTTGTACGACGGTTTTGCTACCTTCTTATTCGTACCTGGCCATGTAACACACAAAGGTGTGCACGTACGCGATTCTATCGATCTTAAGCGTACTATGTCTATGGTAATTATTGCCATGATTCCTGCTTTAATTTTCGGTATATACAATACAGGATATCAACACTTTTTAGCTTTAGGAGAGCAAGCTGGATTTGGTCAAGCTTTCTGCTATGGCTTATTAAAAGTATTACCTATCATCGTTGTTTCTTATGCTGTTGGTTTAGGTATAGAATTCTTATTCTGTATCATTAAAAAACATGCCATTAGCGAAGGTTATTTAGTTTCTGGTATGCTTATTCCTCTTATATTACCTGCCGATATTCCATTATGGATGGTTGCTTTAGCTGCTGCTTTTGCAGTTGTTATTGGTAAAGAAATCTTCGGAGGTACTGGTATGAATATCTTAAACGTAGCTTTAGTGGCTCGTGCTTTCTTATTCTTCGCTTACCCAACCTATATGTCGGGTGATGTTTGGGTTTCAATGAAAGGCGAACACAGAAAAGGTTACGAAATTACAGAGGCTGCTAAAGCAGATGTTTTAGTAGATGGATATACTGGTTCAACTTTATTAGGACAAACCGCTAATGCTGAATTCAACGGAACTTTTAAAAACGTAGCAGGTGAAGATATTACTAATTCAGTATTTTCTGATGCTTTCTTCGGATTTATCCCAGGTTCTATTGGTGAAACTTCAACTTTAGCAATTTTAATTGGTGCGTTTATCCTTATTGTTACTGGAGTAGGAAGTTGGAGAATTATTATCTCTACTTTCACAGGAGCTTATTTAATGGGCTTATTATTTAATTTAGTAGCTGGCGACAATTTATATATGGCCGTTCCTGCTCATTATCACTTAGTATTAGGTGGTTTAGCATTTGGTGCCGTATTTATGGCTACTGATCCAGTATCTGCCGCACAAACAAATATTGGAAAAGTAATTTATGGCTTAGGTATTGGTGTACTTGCTGTACTTATTCGTGTAATTAACCCAGCCTATCCAGAAGGTGTAATGTTAGCGATTTTATTCTTTAACGTTATGGCACCAGTAATAGATTACTTCGTGGTTCAATCGAACATTAACAAGAGAGTTAAACGTTTAAAATTAGCTACCAATGGCACTAAATAAAGAAAGTAACGGTTATGTAATTACCTTCTCGGTAGTTTTAGTATTAGTAGTGTCAGTTCTATTGGTAACTGTGTTCAGCATTACTAAAGACAGAATTAGTCAAAATCAAAAATTAGAAAAAATGCAGAATATTCTTGCTGCTACCAATATCCAAGTGGATAGAGATGCTGCAGAAGCTGCATATAATGAAACCATCGTTGATGCATTTGCTTTAACTGAAACAGGTGAAGTGCAACTTAAAGGTGATAAAGAAGCTATCTTCAATATTGATTTAGCAAAAGAATTATCTAAACCTGAAGGTGAAAAATTATTCCCTGTATTTGTAGCTAGCAAAAACGATAGTACCTTCTATATTTTAGGTATGCGTGGTAAAGGTCTTTGGGACGCAATCTGGGGTTATGTCTCTTTACAAAGCGACATGAAAACTGTATATAACGCTTCTTTCGACCATAAAGGTGAAACTGCTGGTTTAGGTGCAGAAATCAAAGAATCTTGGTTCACTCAAAAATTTACTAACAAGAAAATTGTAAATGAGAATGGTGAATTCGTTTCTGTATCTGTAATTAAGAAAGGTACAGCTCCTGCATCAGAATACAATGTAGATGGTATTAGTGGTGGAACTTTAACCAGTGACGGTTTAAGTGCTATGCTTAAAATGTTTTTCAGCGCTTTTTATGAGTACTCTAAAAAAGTTGCAAATAACAATCCTGTAATTGAAAATGTAGATATGCCAGTTGATAGTTTAACAACTGATAGCCTATCTGCTGATATAATTCAGGACGGAATTGATACCTTATCAGCTTCAACAAATAATAACTCAAACAATTAAGGTTATGGCAGAAGTAGCAGAAAAAGAAAAAAAAGAGGCCTTATTCAGTAAAAAAAGAGTAAAACTTATTTCTGATCCTCTTACAGATAATAACCCAGTAACCGTTCAGGTATTGGGTATTTGTTCAGCTTTAGCGATTACAGTACAAATTAAACCTGCTGTATTCATGTTCTTAGGAGTTTTATTTGTAATTACCTTAGGTAACTTAGTGGTATCACTTCTTAGAAACCTTATACCAAATCGTGTACGTATCATTGCTCAGTTAGTAATCGTTGCTGGATTAGTATCTATCGTAGATATGATCCTTAAAGCCTACCAATACGATATCAGCAAACAATTATCTGTATTCGTTGGTCTTATCATTACAAACTGTATCGTAATGGGACGCCTTGAAGCTTTTGCTATGGGTAACAAACCTTGGCCATCTATGTTAGATGGTATTGGAAACTCATTAGGTTATGGTGCTATCTTGGTTTTAGTTGCTTTTGTACGTGAATTATTGGGTTCAGGTAAAATTTACGGATTCCAAGTTGTTCCACAAGCATTCTACGACTTAGGTTATGTAAATAACGGTTTAATGATGATGCCTCCTGTAGCTCTTATCTTAGTAGGTATTATCATATGGATACAAAGAAGTAAAACACCTTCCCTAATAGAAGCGGAAGATTAATAAAATATTAGCAAGTATATGGAGAACTTATTAAGCATATTTGTTAAGTCGATCTTTATCGACAATATGATTTTCGCTTACTTCTTAGGTATGTGTTCATACTTAGCTGTATCGAAAAAAGTTAGCACAGCAATTGGTTTAGGTGCTGCCGTAATTTTCGTATTAGGTATCACTATTCCTATTAACTATTTACTAGATGTGTATGTACTTCAACCTGGAGCTTTAAAATGGATTAGCCCAGAATTCGCTAACATCGATTTATCTTTTATCGGATTTATCATGTTTATCGCGGTTGTGGCGGCTATGGTTCAATTAGTAGAAATGACTGTTGAGAAATTCTCACCTTCATTATATGCATCTTTAGGTATTTTCTTACCACTTATCGCGGTAAACTGTTCTATCTTAGGTGGAGCTTTATTCATGCAATCTCGTGGTTATGCTAATATCGGTGAAGCTACTATATTTGGAATTGGTAGTGGTATAGGTTGGTTTATCGCAATCGTGGCCCTTGCTGCTATTCGCGAAAAAATCCGCTATTCTAAAGTACCTGCTCCTTTACGTGGCTTAGGTATTACTTTTATTTTAACAGGTTTAATGGGACTGGCATTCCTAAGCTTTGCCGGAATTAAATTATAAGAAAACTCATAAAGGAAAAATTATGGATGTACAACTTTTAATAGTAGCTTCAGCAGCATTCTTGATTATCATCATGCTATTGGTGGGTATGTTATTATTCGCCAAATCGAAGCTTACCAATTCCGGTCCGGTGAAAATCACCATTAACGGAGAAAAAACAATTGAAGTTAATGCCGGGTCTACCCTTCTTGCTACTTTAAGCGCTGAGAAAATCTTCCTTCCTTCTGCTTGTGGTGGTGGTGGTACCTGTGCTATGTGTAAATGTCAAGTCCTTGAAGGTGGTGGCGATATCCTACCTACTGAAAAAGGTCACTTCAATCGTCGCGAAATCGCTGAAAAATACCGCTTAGGTTGTCAGGTGAAAGTTAAACAGGATATGAATATCCGTATCCCTGACGAAATCTTCGGTATCAAAAAATGGGAGTGTACTGTGGTTTCTAACTACAACGTGGCTTCTTTCATTAAAGAATTCGTAGTACAATTACCAGAAGGTGAAATCTTAAACTTCCAGTCAGGTGGTTATATCCAAATCGATGTACCAGCTATTACTGTTGATTTCAAAGATATCGATATTAAACCTCATCCAGAAGATCCAGCGGGTCCAGATAAATTCAAAGCTGAATGGGATAAATTTAAACTTTGGGATCTTAAAATGGTTAACCCAGAGCCTCTATTCCGCGCTTATTCAATGGCCAATCACCCAGCTGAAGGTAATATCGTGATGCTTAATATCCGTATTGCTACTCCACCTTGGGATCGTGCTAATAACCGTTGGATGAACGTAAATCCAGGTGTTTGTTCTTCATTCATCTTCTCTCGTAAACCAGGCGATAAAGTTATGATCTCTGGTCCTTACGGTGAATTCCATATCCAAGACACTCAAAACGAAATGATTTATATCGGTGGTGGTGCTGGTATGGCTCCGCTTCGTTCTCATATCTTCCACCTTTTCCACACTCTTAAAACTAACCGTAAAGTTAGCTTCTGGTACGGTGGTAGAAGTAAACGTGAACTATTCTATGTAGACCATTTCCGCGATATCGAAAAACAATTCCCGAACTTTAAATTCCATATCGTGCTTTCTGAACCTCTTCCAGAAGATAACTGGAATGCTAAAAGCAGTATGGACGATGAAGGCGATGGATTCGTAGGTTTCGTGCACCAAGCTCTTATCGATAACTATTTATCGAAACACCCAGATCCAGAAGAAGTAGAATATTACTTCTGTGGACCTCCTATGATGAACGCCGCAGTTCTAAAAATGTTAGACGATTTCGGAGTTCCTAAAGAAAAAATCCACTTCGACGATTTCGGAGGATAGTATATTTAAGACCGGCATTTATGTCGGTCTTTTTTTTTCACAACTTTTTAGCTAATCTTACGTTTAAGAAACCAACAATTCAAAAAATTATGTCAAACAATCTTCCTGGCCCCGATAAATTCTCAAAAAAGAAAAAACAACTCCTTATCCTTGCCATTATTTTCGATGCAATTGGAATGCTTACTTACCTTATACCAGGATGGGCTGAAATATTCGATCTAATTTGGGCACCCATCGCAGGTTTAGCTAATATGATTATGTTCGGCGGCTGGACAGGAATATTAGGCGGATTAGGAACTTTTGCAGAAGAATTACTACCTATTACCGATTTTATACCGAGTTTTTTAATAATGTGGTTCGTTAAGTTTGTAATTCTCGCCAAAAGAACCAAAAATGAGCTAAACCAAGACAATATTGGTCAGCAAAATCAGATAGACTCGTCTAAAAAATAAACTTTTTTATGAATTAAATTTCCTTAGAAACTTCATTAATTCTACATTTGCTTAAATATATTTTACAACAAACATGAACAGTTATGATGTTGCCGTTATAGGCTCAGGTCCGGGTGGATATATCTCCGCAATTCGTTGCGCTCAATTAGGTATGAAAGTTGCTATAATTGAACGTTATTCAACACTAGGTGGAACCTGTTTAAATGTTGGATGTATTCCATCTAAGGCTCTATTAGATTCATCAGAACATTATTATAATGCTGGGCACAGCTTTGCTCAACATGGAATTTTACTCGAAAATTTACGTCCCGACTTCGCTAAAATGATCGCTCGTAAAGAAGATGTAGTAAAACAAACTAGCGATGGTGTCGCTTTCTTAATGAAGAAAAATAAAATTGATGTGTATAATGGCCATGGAAGTTTCGAAAATGCCAATACTATCAATATTAAAAAAGAAGACGGAAGCATTGAACAAATTGGAGCGAAAAAAGTTATTATAGCTACTGGTTCTAAGCCTTCTACTCTTCCTAATATCAATATCGATAAAGACCGCATTATAACTTCTACCGAAGCTTTAAAACTTAAAGAAATACCTAAACACTTAGTTTTAGTTGGTGGCGGTGTTATTGGTATCGAATTAGGTTCTGTTTATGCTCGTTTAGGTTCTAAAGTTTCAGTGGTTGAATTTGCTGATTCTATCATTGGTACTATGGACCGTGAATTAGGTAAAGAACTTACTAAAATCTGTAAAAAATTAGGTTTCGATATCTATACTAAACATAAAGTATTATCTGCTGAAAATACTGGTTCTGGAGTAGTTGTAAAAGCTGAAAATTTAGCTAATAACGAAACTATAACTCTTGAAGGAGATTACTGCTTAATGGCTGTAGGACGTAGACCATATACAGATGGATTAGGCCTAGAAAAAATTGGTTTAAGCACCGATGAAAGAGGGCGTATCCCTGTAAATGCACACAAAGAAACCAAAGTAGCAGGAGTTTTTGCTATTGGAGACGTAATTGAAGGGGCTATGCTTGCTCATAAAGCCGAAGAAGAAGGAGTTTATGTTGCAGAATATATGGCTGGCCAAAAACCTCATATTAATCCACTTCTAATCCCAGGTGTAGTATATACATGGCCTGAAGTTGCTTCTGTTGGATATACCGAAGAACAATTAAAAGCTAATGGAACCAAATATAAAGTTGGGAAATTCCCATTCATGGCTAGTGGTAGAGCAAGAGCAGGTTTAGATACTGATGGATTTGCTAAAGTTTTAGCAGATGAAACTACCGACGAAATACTAGGTGTACACATCATTGGGGCACGTGCGGCCGACTTAATCATGGAAGCTGTAGTTGCCATGGAATTTAGAGCTAGTGCCGAAGATATTGGTCGAATTTGTCACGGTCACCCAACTTATAGTGAGGCACTTAAAGACGCTGCACTACAAGCAAGTGCAAAACGTGCATTAAATATTTAATAAATCTCATTTTGAAAAAAGTTTTTTTTATATTTGTATAAACAATAATCGTAATTAATAATGAAGAAATTTTACTTATTGGCAGCTTCAATTTTATTTGCTGCTTCAGCTAGCGCTCAGGTAGCAAGCACAAACAGAGCAAGTGTTAAATTCACTTCTGCTCCTTCTGCTCCTTATCAAATTATTTCTAACGAATATGTACCATCTTCAACTCAAAACGTTGATAAATTTGGTCCTATTGGTTATTATATCGACTACGTTGCTTACAACTTAGACGATGGTATCATGCCAAACGGTGAAACTTTAGCTGGTGGTCGTTTCGTAATTGATAAAAATGCAGCTCAACAAGATTCTTTAATTACTTCAGCTTTAGTAAACCTACAACCATATACTGGTTTCAGTGATTATAACGATGTAGTTGGTACTCTACAATTCGTTAACGCTACTGATCCAGGAGCTACTATCGTTGTTGACTCTATCTTCTTCTCTTTCGGTCACCAAAATCAATCTGGTAACGAAAACAAAATCAACATCAACCTTAGAACTGGTAGCACTGTAAACTTCCCTAGCGTTGGATCTTTTACTGCTGGTAACGGTAATATCTACTGGAAAGATTCAATCGTAACTAGTACCTCTTTATCTCCAAGCGGTTCTGCTTTCGGTACTGGTTCTACTGTAGAT
>DATCKI010000170.1:0-1977 GCA_036562365.1 Bacteroidia bacterium
AAAGTATCAAATCCAATTTTAAGTCCTTGCATTGCCGGACCTATACCTAAGTCGGTACCACTACTAAAAGATACTGGCGGATTTGGAGTTACCCAGAAAGCTATTCCGTCGCCATTTAAGCCCCACGGACCACTTCCGTCATATATTCTAAAATCAAATTCTACTCTCCAACCAGTACATTGGGCAAAGTTTATAGGTGTAGAAAAATACACAGCTCCAATAGAGTTGGCATTATTCTGTGTAAGCACCATTTCATTAGGTAAGAAATCTGGATCTCCAGGTGTATCTCCAGGAAATGCATCTCCTACTATAGTCCAATAAAATACATCTGATAATCCTGTTAACGAACCCAACAGATATGATTGAGCACTTGCCACTAATGGCATAAGTACAATAAAGGCACTGGTTAATAAGCGTATGATATAACGCGAAACATTCATTTGGTTAACCGGTTTAATTTAAGGTCTAGTCTTCAAAGATATGACTTTATGAAAAACCCTGCAATAGTTTAGGGCTAATTGTGACAAATTATTTAGTAAACAAAAAAAATCTGCCAGTTAAACTACAAAGCTCAGTTTTAGTCGTCAAACCAACACGCTCAAAATCAAATTTTTACACAAAATAAAAAAGAGGTAAAAGTGTTTTTTTACCTCTTTAATTCTGCTTTTTAACTCCGATAAGTATAAAATTTTGTCTTTTTTTTCAATCTATATACCCTATATATTTGCTACAGAGTTTAGGTTAAAGTTTTTCATACACAGGTTTCTTCCCGCACTTAGTCTTTGCGGGAAGTTTTTTTATATTACCATCTCAGGCACTTCACCTTCAACGATTAATTTTCCAGCGGTTGCTTTCTTAATATCATCCACACTCACGCCTGGAGCTCTTTCTATCAGTTTGAAACCACCTTCTTCTAGTACGTCGAATACACCTAATTCTGTGACAATTTTTTTCACACAACGAACACCAGTTAATGGTAAAGTACAAGAAGGTAATAATTTACTTTCTCCATTTTTATTTACATGCTGCATAGCAACAATGATATTCTTCGCAGATGCAACTAAATCCATAGCTCCACCCATTCCTTTTACCATTTTACCTGGAATTTTCCAATTAGCAATATCTCCATTCTCACTTACTTCCATCGCACCTAATATGGTTAAGTGGACGCGTTGCGAACGAATCATCCCAAAACTCATGGCACTATCAAATATGCTAGCACCTGGCAATAAAGTAACAGTTTGTTTTCCAGCATTTATCAAATCGGCATCTTCTTCACCTTCAAATGGGAAAGGCCCCATACCTAAAATTCCATTTTCACTTTGTAATTCCACATTAATTCCCTCTGGAATATAGTTGGCAACTAAGGTTGGGATTCCAATACCTAAATTTACATACATGCCGTCTTTTACTTCACGTGCAATTCTCTTTGCAATTCCTGTTTTGTCCAGCATATTTTTATAATGTTTTAGTTCTTACTGTTCTTTGTTCTATTCTCTTTTCATATTTCTCTCCTTGGAAAATTCTATCTACATAAATTCCTGGAGTATGAATCATATTTGGATCTAACTCGCCCACTTCCACTAATTCTTCTACCTCTACGATAGTAATTTTACCTGCCATAGCCATAAGTGGATTAAAGTTACGAGCTGTTTGATGATAAATTACATTCCCTGCGGTATCACCTTTCCAAGCTTTTACTAAAGCGAAATCTGCATCAAATGCCATTTCCATTAAGTAATCTTTTTCTTGGCCTTTATAGGTAAATTTTCTGCTTTCTTTTCCCACAGCCACTTCTGTACCAAAACCAGCAGGAGTATAGAATGCAGGGATCCCATAACCAGCCATCATACAACGTGTTGCTAAGGTTCCTTGTGGAATTAATTCAACTTCTAACTCGCCACTTAACATTTGTCTTTCGAACTCTGCATTTTCTCCTACATAAGAAGAAATCATCTTTTTAACTTGCTTCTTTTG
>DATCKI010000177.1:0-1931 GCA_036562365.1 Bacteroidia bacterium
GTAAAGTATTGCGCTAAAATAGTAGTTTTAGTACGCATCGAATTACCGTAAGTGTATGAAGCACCTGCAGTAATAAACCAAGGATTAAGAGATTTACGACCTAATGAATCGAAGGTTTTTATGGTGTCGGTATATTGAAGACCCGCATCGAATGAGAAGTCGGTTATTCTATTATTTCTTTCGTACGATGAGTTTAAGAAACCAGGAGCCTCAGCGATAGTATTTTTTTGTGTAATTAAAGAACCGAAGTAAAAGTTTCCGTTTACTCCTATACTAAGTCCTTTATAAATTTTAGTACTTAAGCCAAGGAAGATACGGTCTATACCACCGCGTCCTTTATAATTAAGTTGTACTCCTACAGTATCTTCCGGAGTTCGAACGGTATCGGTACTACTAAAGTTATAACCTGCTTGAGAGTAAGGAACGTAACCAAAAGCTAACCCCATAGCGTGTTTACGTATACGAATCGGAACGCCAATAGAAAATTGGTTAAGCATGGCGGTCGATTTTTTAGCAGTAGCAAGGTTGTTAGTCATGGTGGTAAATTGGAATTCTCCACCAAAGTTCATAACAACATTTGAAGTAAATGTATAGGAAGCCGGGTTGTAGAAATTCAACCCATCTTGTGTAATATATGCTGCACTTAAACCGCCCATTCCCATTTGTTCAGCTTGAACTACACCATCAGGTCTACCTACTCCTAATTGAGAATAGGTGTCTGAAACATTCTGAGCGAATGCAACAGAACTTAGAACTATGGATGAACAAATGGCTAAAGCCTTTATAATCTTACTACTCATTTAATATTCGTTATACCGAATTATATGTACTAAACCTGTAAGTACTAAATTTGGTCGCACAAAGATGTGATTTTCTAAATAATTGGCAAACTCTTGAGCGTATCCACCGCTAAAAATTATGCACAATTTTTCATTATGCTCTGGATGTTGAGCTATAAATTGTTTTAATTCTCCAATTATTCCTTGTAAAACTCCTGTGTACATACTTTCATTAGTACTTGTTCCGTAAGCTAAAATATTTTCTTGCGGAATTTGACTTTCCATTAACGGTAATTTTCCTGTAAAAGTATGCATAGCCTTAAATCTCATGTCGAGACCAGGACTAATAGCCCCACCTAAGTATTTAGCATCGGCGGTAATTACTTCGTATTTGATGCAAGTTCCAAAGTCAACTAATAAAATGGGCTTCCCTTTGAATTCGGAATAAGCTCCAATAGCAGCTAAGAATCTATCAGGTCCTAAAGTTTCAGGAGTTTTATACTCCATTTTTAGAGGAGATGGGGTAGTGCCTTTAATTTCTATTACCTCTATGTGCGATAATTTATTTTTTAGGTTTAGAATATCTATATCGGCAACATTGGAAATAAATATTTGCTCAATTTCTTGATTGGTCCAAGTCGAAATTAGCTCATTTATATCTTTAGTTGGGGTAATTTGATACGAATTTGTGAGAGTAAACTCCTCTAAATCGGCATATTTTATCCTCGTGTTTCCTATATCTACAATAATTTTTCTGCTCATTATCAGTGAGAAATGCTTTGCAAAGGTAAAAAAATGAAAAAAAATATTGGTACTAATTAAAAAACTATTACATTTGCAGCCCGTTTCAATCGAAACTATGGCGCGATAGCTCAGATGGTAGAGCAATGGACTGAAAATCCATGTGTCGGCGGTTCGATCCCGCCTCGTGCCACACAGCCCTCGCAATTGCGAGGGTTTTTTGTATGAATATATTAAAGTGTTTTTTCATAATTTGAATTTTATCTCTCGGTTTCTTCTAATCTCTCACCCTCTTTATCGCCTAATTCCCTGAGATAAGATTCTTTTTGTGAGACTAAGCTAATTTTCGCATAACGCATTAAATAGGCTTGTCTTTTCCAATCCCCCCGCTCAGCTTCCTCTGCTTCTATT
>DATCKI010000180.1:0-3902 GCA_036562365.1 Bacteroidia bacterium
GCAGCTGCTTTAACTTCTGGGTCTTGAAGTATTTTATAGGTTTTACGCCAGTCGCCAATCTCTACATAAAGCTTTGCTTGATAATAGCGATTTGCAGGAGAAGGGTCTTTCTCCAAAGCGCGTATAGCGTTCATAATTTCGCCTTTACGCTCAAACTCCTGCGCTTGGCTATATGCATTATTTATATTTTGCTCCATATTAATCTTCTTCTTCTTCGTTTAATTCTAACTCTTGTTTTAAAGCATCGCCTTCAGCTTTCAATCTACTCTCGTCTAAGGTCTCGCTTAAATATTTAGGAGGCAAAGGCATCACTCTAAACTCATCTTTCATATCCGGACGAGCAACATTTTTCATGATTTTGCCCGTTAGTTTTTCCGATGCATTTGGATACTTATTCGTTCCTATTAAAACAGATTTTACTTTTCTAAACTCTTCTAAACGATCTGTATATTGTTTTTCAACGGTTCCTTGAATAAATTTATTATCTAAACAAGCTAAAAATCCTCCTTTTTTCTCAACCTCTTGGAATAGAGCCCAAGCGGCTTCACCAATTTTAGAAGTAAGAATTTCAATATAATACGATCCTGCTGCAGGGTCTTGAACGGCATCTAAATGAGCTTCTTCCTTCAATAAATTCCAAATATTACGTGCATTTCTGTACGAAAATGCATCTGGCAACTCCATTCTATCGTTATACGGAATAGCTGTAAAGCTATCTGCTCCACCAAGTAAAGCCGACATAGTCTCTGAACTTAAACGAAGCATATTCGTATGTATATCGTATAAAGATAAATTAAATTCTGAAGGAGTTACATTTATTTCTGGAAATTCTGTGATTCCCCATGCATCGGCAATATTAGCCCAAATCATTCTAAATGCACGCAATTTAGCTATACTCGCTAAATAATCTGAACCCGAACTCAAATGGAATTGTAAGTGCTTTACTACATCATTTACTTGTAGTCCCTTTTCTTCCATCATATTCAAGTACTCAACTGCCATTGCAGCACTGAAAGCTAATTCTGCAACATCGCCAGCACCCGCATTAGCAAAACGCAAACCATTTACCGATAAACAACGGAAATTTGGCATTTGATTGATAGCTAACTCTAAAGTAGCTTTAATCAATCCTGGAGTCTCACGTTCTGAATAATCGTAATTTCCAGTCAACAATAATCTATCAAATGGTGAGAAATATACCGAGCCCTTAACTTCGTTAAGATTATAGCCCTTCATTTCCCACTCAGATGCTAAAATGAATAATAGAGAGTTATTCGACTCCCCAAAATTGAAATGTAATGCCTTTTGGGTTGGATTTATACCCAATAACAAAGTGCCAAACTCCTTTTCATTTCCAATGGTGTCTCCCACAAATTCAACCTCATCAGCTCCATTTTCTAATGCTTCTGATGCTTGTTGATTTGCAAGCATAAATTTTTCAGTAAAAATACGCTGACGTAAAGCACTTCCCTTAAAAGTTGGGAATCCACTTACATACGGATATTCACCTGGCTTGGCACCTACGAACGGAATATTCTTTATGTCTTCTGAATCGTATAATGCTACTAATGATAAACCTTCGCTAGTTTGGTGTTGTAAAGCATGCAATTCTTCTTCTTTACGAACTGCTTTTTTAACGGCATTCGCCCAAGCAGCCTTATCAGAAGGCTCAAATGATGCTAAAATATCCTTAATCGTATTTTCCATAATTCTACTCCAAAGGTAATTACTTTTTCAGTCTTTTAAAAAATTATACTTTCAGCGCTGCTTTTACCATATTTTTCACCGAAACATCGCCCCAACTTACCCATTTTTCCAAATGCTTTTCTTTTAATTTCAATTTCTTCATTATTTCATCCACAGGTAAATCTCTATAACTCAACACTTGCTCTCTAAATTCAGTCAAGAAATTATATTTATTTCTTAAATGCATCTTCCCATTTTTAAGTTTAGGATTATGAGAACAGAATAACACATCAAAATCTAATTGCAATAATCGATTTAAACTCCGAATTTGTTCTTCCAAATCTTCCGATTTACGCCAAAGTTTAATTTTATCTGCCACATACAAATCGCCACTAAATAAATGACCTTTCTCGGGTATATAAAAACAGCAATGATCTACGCTATGTCCGGGCAAATGCAGAATTTCAACTTTATTTCCACCTAATTCTATCGAATCGGGAAAAGCTTCTGTTTGGCAAGGTTCAATAGATTGAAACATTATACTCTCGTACATCTGAACAGGGAAGCCTTTTTCTACAAATGGCTTAGTTAATTCATGAGCATAAATAGGTGCATTAAACTTGCGTTTAAAATGAGCTGCATTACCACTGTGATCTTCATGAAAATGCGTAAGTAAAACCTGAGCAATTTCACCTTTATTAAATTCCGGTAAATGAGCTCTAGTTCTTCTAGACCCCGTATCAATTAGCGTATCTCCAATTTTAAAGAAATAAACCGAATAGAGTAAATCTTTAATACCCAAAGGTGCATAGCCTAAGCTATACATTTGAACGCCATCGAATTCTTGAAAATATTTGTGTATCAAAACTGAATCAAATCTTTTATAGAATACTCTTCATCTACTTTAAATACTAAAGGCTTTTTGTAGAATGCAGACTTAACGGTAAGACTGCCATCTACTTCAATTCGCACTTTACCATTTTGAAGCGTTGGAAGCAGGGCTAATAAAAGGCTGGAAAGATTTAAATTACTCGAAAGTTCTATAGTTTGGTAATTGTTAGACCTAGCTTTTATTTTAAGATTGAAAGGGGAATCGGCTCTTCCTACTTCTTGGCCATTAAGCTTAACGGTCGCAAGTGGATTTTTCAATTTAAACCCTACCCAATTCTTATTTTCAATTTGCATTTCGAGAACCAAAGCCTGTGTATTATCAGGTTTTTTAGTCATTTGAAAATTGCGAACATTAGTAATTCTAGGTGGAACATAGGTACAAGAACTAATGAGAAAAATCATCAGTAAATTCACCCAAAATATATTTCGAAATGCAGCTTTCATGCTCAAACTTTTTACAAAGTAATGTAAAATACTCTTTAGTTCTACCTAGATTTTGTTATTCTAACTTAACTAACGTACTTTCGTATTGCATTTCAACATAAAAGTTCAATTATGAAGCCCGAATTTTCAGCAAAAAGTTTCGATACTTTTATTCGAAAATCCAAGACTAATAAAAGCCCTGAAATTACATTTCAAACCCCAGAAGGTTTCGAATTGAAGTCTTTTTACCAAGCATCCGACATAGCAGATTCTCCGTTAAAAGGATTCACAGCAGGGGTAGCGCCATTTTTACGTGGGCCTTACCCAACAATGTACACAGGTAAACCTTGGACTATTCGTCAATATGCTGGATTTAGTACGGCAGAAGACTCAAATGCTTTTTATAGACGTAACTTAGCAGCTGGGCAAAAAGGTCTGTCAGTTGCGTTCGATTTAGCAACCCACCGTGGTTACGATAGCGACCATGAACGTGTAGCTGGCGATGTAGGAAAAGCCGGAGTAGCCATTGATAGTGTTGAGGATATGAAAATCCTTTTCGACCAAATTCCGCTCGACCAAATGTCGGTTTCTATGACCATGAATGGAGCTGTAATTCCAGTTATGGCTTTCTATATAGTTGCTGCTGAAGAACAAGGTGTAACTCCTGATAAACTTAGCGGAACCATACAGAATGATATTCTGAAAGAATTTATGGTCCGCAATACTTATATCTACCCACCAGCACCAAGTATGAAGATTATAGCTGATATTTTCCGCTATACATCTAAAAACATGCCTAAATTCAATAGTATTTCTATTTCTGGTTACCACATGCAAGAAGCAGGTGCTACTGCCGATATTGAATTAGCATATACTTTAGCTGATGGATTAGAATATATACG
>DATCKI010000181.1:0-3603 GCA_036562365.1 Bacteroidia bacterium
ATCAAAATCTCGCAAATCTGCTTCATTCAAATGCTGAAGCATTACATGATCTTTTACATAAACAAATGGCGATGCAGCAGCCTTTTCCCAACTACTCCATGAATGATGGAAAAAAAACGAAGCGCCATGATCTATCATCCACACTTCTTTATTCCAAATAAGCATATTGGTATTTCTAAATGTGCGGTCTATATTCAAGATAAATGCATCTAACCAAATTACACTTGAAGCCAATTTTGAGCTTGGAGTATAAACTACAGGATCATAATTTATAGCTCCTGACAAGAAATGTAATCCTATATTTAAACCTTGACTCCCTTTAAGTAAATCTTGTATTTCCTCATCTCCTTCGCTTCTCCCAAAGGCTTCATCTAACTCACAAAAAACAATTTCGGGGACTTTAAACCCAAGTTTTCTAGCAATTTCACCTCCTAAAAATTCAGATACTAAGGCTTTGGTACCATGCCCAGCACCTCTAAATTTCAAAACATATAAAAAAGAATCGTCGGCCTCTGCTATAGCTGGCAGCGAGCCGCCTTCTCTAAGCGGAGTAACATATCGCACTACCTGTACGGTACGTAAATCTTTAAATTCATTCATCTCTTACAAATATACCGCATTTGAATTTGTTTCATCACAAAATTTAATGTTTTTCTTTACATACACAGCTATTTAAAACTTTATTAATTTCCTTTTGTGCCTATAAAAATTTCTTACCTTTAAGCCTCAATTTTTTATCATGAATATTAGATACAATCCAATAGACCGAAATTTATTTATAGACAATCGTAAACGTCTAGCAAATAAATTATTAAAAAACTCTGTTGCCATTATTCACTCTAACGATATCTATCCTAAAAACGGAGACGGAACTTTCAATTTCTATCAAAATTCCGACCTGTTTTGGTTAAGTGGTATAGATCAAGAAAACTCTATAGTAGTAATTGCCCCAGACGCTTATAAAGAAGAATTCCGCGAAATTTTATTTATAGTTGAAACCAACGAAGAAATTGCCATTTGGGAAGGTCATAAATATACTAAAGAAGAAGCTAGAGCTACTAGTGGAATCGAAACGGTTTTCTGGACACACGAATTCGACCGCGTAATGCAAGAATTGGTTATTCGTAACGAAAATTTATACTTCAATTTAAACGAAAATATTCGTGCTAACGTAGATACTGAATATCGCGATTTGCGCGAATTACGTCGCTTTAAACAAAAATTCCCTCTACATAAATACAACCGTCTAGGCCCAATTTTCGACGAACTACGCTCCGTTAAACATAGTATTGAAGTAGAATTACTACAACACGCTTGCGATATTACCGAAAATGCTTTCAGACGTGTTCTTAAATTCATGAAACCTGGAGTTTGGGAATACGAAATTGAAGCTGAAATTACTCATGAGTTTATTAAAAGTCGCTCCGGAGGACACGCTTATGCCCCTATTTTAGCCTCGGGCAAAAACTCTTGTGTTTTACACTATAACGCAAATAATCAGCAATGTAAAGATGGAGATATTATCCTGTTCGACTTCGGAGCTGAATACGCTCATTACGTTGCCGATTTAAGTCGTACCATACCTGTAAACGGACGCTTCACCCCTCGCCAAAAAGAGGTTTACAAAGCCGTACACGATACCATGAAATTTGCTAAAACTCTTTTAGTTCCAGGTACTATTTACCGCGAATACGAAAAAGAAGTAGGCCGATTTATTCAAGGTAAATTGATCGACTTAAAATTAATCACTCAACACGACGTAGATAAGCAAAACCCTAATTGGCCAGCTTATAAAAAATACTTCATGCATGGTACCTCACACTTTATTGGCCTCGACGTTCACGACGTAGGTAATAGAGATTTACCAATGCAAGCAGGTAATTTATTCTCATGCGAACCAGGAATCTATATCCCAGAAGAAAATATTGGTATACGTTTAGAAAACGATATTCTCTTAACGAAAAATGGAAATATTGACCTCATGGAAAAAATTCCAATCGACGCCGAAGAAATCGAAGAATTGATGAATTCTTAAAATATAACGCCTCAGTAATGGGGCGTTTTTTTTGTGGGGCGTGGGCAAAGGCTAATTTCCAATTCACTCCCGGTTACCGGCTTTCCGCTATACTCCTCCCCCCAAGTTTCTTGGGGGGTGCGGGGTACCGCTACAATCCGGCACGCATTCTGCAAACTATTTCCAATTTAAGCTCCTAATATTAGCTCGCTTAAAATATAGCTCTATGATACATCGATAGAAAATCCATACTCATGGCAACACAAACATGCAAGAAAACTCCACCCCAAATACTATTTGTTCTATAACTCAAATGCCCTAAGATTAAACCTGCAAAAATACTTCCCAAACACTCTGGCAATGGTTTATTAAAATGAATCATAACATAAGGAATCATCGCAAAATAGACTGAATTAATCCCTAGTTCTTTCTTAGAGGTATGAATCAAAAATCCTCTAAAAAAGAATTCAACACCTAAAAACTGAAGCGCATAAAGTATTTCCCAAGTCAACCCTTCCCAAATAAAAGCACCATCATCGGTATATCTGTAAAATGGATAGGAAGATTGAAACTCTTGAGTAAACGAAATAAAAAATACAGGAATTAGTATCGCAATAAGAAGTATAAAATAAAGCTTTACACTTGATTTATGCGGCAAGCTCAATCCCATTTCATTTAGCTTTAAGCTACGATTAAAAACCACGTATAAAGCAGGGATTAAGATATAACCTATATTGCTGCAAATTGCCCAAATATAGAGTTGTGACGACTCGCGCACATAGAAATTAGCAGCTTCTACCCCAAAATTTTGGTATAAGAACCGAAATACATCTACAGGTTTAAATACATCGTTATAGAATTCAATAAAAATAAGCCCAAGAGCGGCTATTAATACCACATGAAACAAAGGATATTTACGAGCCTCGTATATGGGCTTTAGGTATGAATGATAAATTTCTTGCATAAAAAAAGGCAGTCAAACGACTGCCTTTCAAAACTAATAAATAATTATATTATTTAACCACAAATTGAGTACTAATAGCACCTTTAGCGCCTAATACACGTACGTGGTAAACACCAGCTTTAAGAGCAGAAAGATCTTCTACTATTAAATTGTTACCTGCAGTTAAATTTAAATTCTTAGCAAATACAGTTTTACCAGTCATATCGATGATTGACATTGAGTACTCACCAGCATTGTTAACGAAAGCAACCATGTTGAATTCGCCAGCAGATGGGTTAGGGAATACTTTTACTGCATCTTTAGAAACTTCTTCGTTTGAAGTATTGATGATGATGTCTGAATCGTAACGAGGGATAACTTGGTAACCATCTAAAAATGGAGCTGACGAAGTAGTAGCATATTGAGAACCTATACCAATAATATCGAAGAATGGTACTGGAGCAGCTAAATTGAATGCAGTTGTATTTCTTTCGATACGGATATTATAAGTTCCATTACCGTTAGTTGCATTAATGCTGAAGCTATTTCCTCCTGCATTACCTGCATTCCAATCGCTAATGCTTACTAAGTTAAGACCATTTATACGGATTAATTCACCTTCTGTACTTTCATCTAATAAAGTATT
>DATCKI010000184.1:0-2570 GCA_036562365.1 Bacteroidia bacterium
AAATAAAGTTTGTCCACTTAAGTTTAATAGAGTCAAGTTTCCGCCTTCCATACCTTTAATTTGTATGTTTTCAGAACTAGGATTCGGATAAACAGTAAGGGTAAAATTGTCTAATTTTTCAGTACTAAAAACTGGAGCTATAAAGTTATCTAAACAGAAATATTGAGGGGTATTGATTCCAAACATTCCAACATCAGTAGATTCATATTTGAACGTAATAGAATCGCAATAAGTATTAAGTTGAACTAGTTCCCAAGTGTTCAAGATATAATCTTGAGAGTTATCACTAAATCTAAAATCAGCTAAGTAAAATTCAGTTGAATCTACCAAAGTATTTTGTAAATATCCATAAACAATAACTTTAAAGTAATCTGGATCATCGCCAGTTGCCCCTCCAAATTTTTTAGAGAAAGCACTTCCGTCCCTCATTTCGATTGCTGCATAGGTGTTGTTGGTTACTTCAAAGCTTACAAAAGAAGGTTGACTTAAGGTTATATATCCGTTATAATAGTGAAGTAAAAAGTTTTCAGATCCATATGCTCCAGAACCAGCGTAAGAGCTGTATTGATTTCCCCACCCAGCCGTAGTACTATCATTTTGGTTGGATAGAGCAAAGCCTTCCCAATAGAAATATCCACCGGTTGTGTCGTTGAAATTGCTAAAAGTAACTCCTTGAATTTGAAAGGTTGAATCGTTAATGAATGAATTAGGAGCAATGCTAATATCTTCGAAATCGATAGCGACTTGTGAAAATAAAGTTGGGGATAGAATTAAACCTAGTGTAGTAAGTAATTTTCTCATTTTTGTATATTGATTAAAAAGTTAATACCTAATTGAAAATGTATGCCCGGCATAGGACGTAGCGCTACTACTTCGTAGTATTTATTAAAGATATTTTGAATATTTCCGAAGAAATTAATCTCTGATTTTTTGTATTTTAAGGTATAGTTTGCTGCAAAATCAGCTGTAGTATATAGAGGTAAAAATTCCTTATTATCGAATGTCGTAAATCGTTTTGAAGTTAGTCGTTGGTGATAACTAATGCTCAGGTTTTTCCAGCTATATGCAAATAAAACTCCTCCTAAATGTTCTGGAGTATAAATTAATTTTCTCCCATTAATGCTAGTTTGTGAGGGTCTAATTAATTTAGAATAGGTATAGGTGTAATTTATTTGGAACTCAATTTTATGTTGAGTTTTGAAATAAAATGCTTGACTAAATTTTACTTCAACACCTGCCCCAATTGTATTATCTACATTTTGTGGAGTCCAAAATACAGTTTCGGGAGTCCATATAATTCTATTTTTTAAGTAGTTAAAATAGGGTGTAGTGCTTAAAGAAGTATTTTTGTATTTGCTGAAAATATTAATGTCGGCACTAATTCCATCTTCTGGTAATAAATTAGGATTACCACCATTACTCCAGAATCTATCGTTCATACTTGGAGTTCTAAAAATTCGTCCGGTTTGGAGCGCTAACTCTAAATATTTTGTTTTAAACTTAGTATAAATTTGAGGTGACAGGTTGAAATATTTGTTTGATAAATATTGAGGTTTGATAAGTATCCTAAAGTCTATTTTAGATGCATTGTATGTATAAGAAAGGGTAGAATAAATGGAATGTTCTATATTAAAATACGTAGTATTTTTTCCGAGTTGATATGAATATTGAGCCGATAAAAATATTCTTGATTTTTTGTTGATGTTAAAGTTGTATTGAATATCCGAAATCCAATTTATAAAAGACATATAAGATAGAGGCTGGTTATCGTCCTTAAATTGTAAATCTTCCGCAAAAAAGGCTTGTCTAATTTTTAAATTATGTTTGCCTTTTTCGAATTCATAACCTATTAAAGATCGAATAAATCTATCTTTTTGGTATGCATGTGTTTCTGAAATATAAATTGGAGCTGGAACTTGTCTGAATGTAAATCCACACCAAGCTGAAACGTGAATTTTATGGTATTTAGGAAAAAAATAGGCGTAATCTAATTGAGCTCCGTACGACTGTTGACGAGCATTTTCTCTATACTTGCTCGATAGTCCCATTTCCTCATAATTTAAAATTGGAAAATTGTTTTTTGTATATCTATGATGTGCTCCTAATTGAAATAGATGTCCTTTTTGAGAAAACTTAGCTTTAAGAGCTTGACCAAAATTTAAGAAGGAGCCACCATCGGCTAAAAGAGAGATAAAATTAGATTTATTAGAATTGTTTGACAGAATTAAATTACCACCTGCACTAGGGTTAGCGCTTGGGTTATTGATGATACCTCCTTGCCAAGCAGAGTTATTAAAAATAAAACTAGGGAGAATAGAAAAATCTATAGTAGAAAGAGTATTATTTTGAATATTGATACCATTCCAAAGCACCCCAGAATGAGCAGCTGAGAGGGCTCGGTGAGTGATAGTGGCGATATTACCTGGGCCATAATTTTTAATGAATATGCTATTTTCTCGACCTAGAATTTCGGCCATAGAGGTATTAGGGAATGCTTTTAGGGAGATAGGAGAAAGACTATCAGTTGGGATTAGAGAGCTAGAATTTTGGTAATAGTCGGTTAAGACAAC
>DATCKI010000214.1:0-2444 GCA_036562365.1 Bacteroidia bacterium
GTATCAACAAGACTTGTAGTAAGAGAAGCCAATACAATTAGCGTAAGCTCTAAAAATTCTTTAAATTTTAAAGCAAGGATCTTGCCTTTATTAATGAAACTTCTTTATCCTTCGGCTGATGCAGTTATAGCAGTATCAGAAGGTGTTGCTAAGGATCTCACTCAAATAATAGGACTTCCTGCCGAGAAGGTTAAAGTTATTTATAACCCAGTAATTACACCTGAGATTTTTAAAAAGGCTGAAGAGCCTATTAAACATCCTTGGTTTGCCCCGGGGGAACTTCCTGTTATTTTAGGAGTAGGGCGCCTAACGAAACAGAAAGATTTTGTTACGCTTATACGAGCGTTTGATATAGTTAGAAAAGAATATCCATCTCGTTTGGTTATCTTAGGAGAAGGAGAAGAGCGACCTAAACTTGAAGCGTTAGTGAAAGAGCTTGGTTTAGAGCAATACGTATATATGCCTGGATTTGAAGAAAATCCATTTAAGTATATGAAACACGCAGCGGTCTTTGTACTTTCGTCTAGATGGGAAGGTTTACCAAATGTACTAATCCAAGCATTAGCCTTAGGAACTCCGGTAGTTTCTACAGACTGTCCAAGTGGTCCTAGAGAAATATTGTCAGCAGGAAAATATGGAACATTAGTACCAGTAGGAGACTATGATGCATTAGCTAAGGCAATAATAATTAATTTGAAACTAAAAAAAGAGCGTTATATGGTGAGAGAGATTGTTTCTTTGTTTATGAATGAAGAAATTTGTCGTAAGTATATTGAAGTGCTGGTGGTATAAAAATGACATTGACGAATAAGGGACTATTGTTAGGTTTGCTAATTATCGTATTAGCTATTTTGTCAGTACTTTTTTCAATATATGAGATTACTGATTTATCGATATTTTTTTCTGTTATTGCAAGTATTATGCTTATTTTTTTGGCTAGAAAATTAATTGGTAATTATAGCAACTTTACAGTAGTTTTTCTTGCTTTTTCGTGTTTTTATGGATTATCTGGACCTATTGCAGTAAATTATGGAAAAGGTATTCCAAATGTTTTCCCAGCTCCTTATCTTGTAGATTATTTTCTCTTGCATTATTCACTTGCAGTATTAGGAATAACAATTGGCTTAATAATATTTGGTAGCCTAAAAAGTTCTGAAATTGATATAAAATATCAAATGCCTCATTGGAATGAAAAGATTTTATTAATACTTATGTATGTATTTGCCACAACAGCTTCTCTTATGGAAATGGTAAACTTAATTCGTGCTGGAGGTTTTGAAGTACTCTTTGCCGGTAAAGCCGTATACCAGAGTGTGGTTTCTGATCTGACAGGAACATTACCATCTCAGGAAATGATGTTACTTGCTACTTCATTTTTAGGGCTTACATTATCAAACTCAACCAAAATAAAATCAAAACTTTGTCGCTTAAGTATAATTACTTCATTTCTATTACTAGGAATAGTGAATATTCTTATTTTAGTGATATTAGGGCAAAGAGGAGAACTTTTGTCTCTAGTTGTTGTATTTATAATTGGATATCTTTATTTCTCTCCTCTAAAAAGAATAAAGCCTAAGATATTAATTATTATTTTAGTACTTTATTTAAGTATGAGCTTTTTATACGGTATTAGATCGCAACTCGGATACGTTTTGTCGACAAAAGATTGGGACATTTTGATTACGCGAATATCAAAACCCGAATTTTGGATTACTATTCTCAATCCTGCGAGTAATGAGTTCGGTGCACCGTTTGGTAATTTTAATACATATATTCTTTACGGTAAAAGAGAACTTAAGTGGGGAAGAACTTATATTACAGGCCTGACAGTCCTAATTCCGCGCTTTATTTGGCCGGGAAAACCTCAATCAGTCACCTATGAATTTAGAGATACCTTTTTTCCTGAGTGGGTGCAAAGAGGGTCAATTAGTGGAACTGCTTATTCCAGCATTCTTGAAGCATACGTCAATTTTGGTACAATTGGCGTCCCTATTGTTTATTTTCTAATAGCACTTGCCATGGGTTGGCTTGAAAAGAAGAGATTGCATTCTAGATCTTTGGCATTTACTATATTTTATTTAACCCTGCTCCCGGAGGCAATAATATTTCACCGTAGTAGTTTTGATATGCCATTATTTTGGCCGCTGTTATTATCTTTCGTTGGCACTATATCATATATATTTTTTAATTCGATAGTATATAAATCTTTCCCAAAAAGGAGGATTTTTGATTTTGAATAAAAAACTGCTTTTTCTCACGACTGGTCTTGCTTACGGTGGTGCAGAAACACAATTAATGCGACTTGCCATTCAACTGAAAAATCGCGGTTGGGATGTAAAAATAGTGTCAATGCTCCCGCCTGCCGCCTATGTTGAGGAATTAAATAATGCAGGTATTCCTGTTGCATCGCTCAATATGCGACGAGGTGTGCCGGATCCAAGGGC